>NZ_JAUCGU010000011.1:0-108963 GCF_059916625.1 Chromobacterium sp. CCUG 76385 | reverse complement strand
GATACAACCTGTGCATTGTTTGCAGGAAGCGGTGGGGCGAGGCTACCAACTTACAATTGGGACATAGCCATAAAAAAACCGCCCGGCTAGGGGCGGCTTCTTCACAGCGCGAAACCGATTTACTTGGCGTAAACCGGGAAGCGATGGCACAGCGCGGTGGCTTGTTCGGCCACGCGGGCGATCAGCGCGTCGTCGTTCGGATTGTCCAGCACGTCAGCCACCATATTCGCCACCAGGATGGCCTCGGCTTCCTTGAAGCCGCGGGTGGTGATGGCCGGGGAGCCGATGCGGATGCCGGACGTCACGAACGGAGTTTCCGGATCGTTCGGAATGGCGTTCTTGTTGACGGTGATGTGGGCGCGGCCCAGCAGCGCGTCGGCCGCCTTGCCGGTCAGGCCCTTGGCGCGCAGGTCCACCAGGAACACATGGCTCTCGGTGCGGCCGGACACGATGCGCACGCCGCGCTCGGCCAGGGTCTTGGCCATGATGGAAGCGTTCTTCAGCACCTGTTCCTGATAGATCTTGAACTCGGGCTGCAGCGCTTCCTTGAACGCCACGGCCTTGGCGGCGATCACATGCTCCAGCGGGCCGCCTTGCAGCGTCGGGAACACATTGCTGTTGATGCTCTTCTCGAATTCTGCGCGGGCCAAGATGATGCCGCCGCGCGGGCCGCGCAGGGTCTTGTGAGTGGTGGAGGTGACGAAATCGGCATGCGGCACCGGGTTCGGATACAGGCCGGCGGCGATCAGGCCGGCGTAGTGCGCCATGTCCACCATGAAGTAAGCGCCGACTTTCTTGGCGATCTGGCCCATGCGCTCGAAGTCGAAGCGCAAGGCATAAGCGGACGCGCCGCCGATGATCAGCTTCGGCTTGGTTTCCATCGCCACGCGCTCCATGTCGTCGTAGTCGATTTCTTCCTTGTCATTCAGCCCGTAGGCGACGATGTTGAACATCTTGCCGGACAGGTTGGCCGGAGAGCCGTGGGTCAGGTGGCCGCCGTGCCCCAGGTTCATGCCCATCACGGTGTCGCCCGGCTTCAGGATGGAGAAGTACACCGCCTGGTTGGCTTGCGAGCCGGAGTGCGGCTGCACGTTGGCGTACTCGGCGCCGAACAGTTGCTTGACGCGGTCGATGGCCAGCTGCTCAACGATGTCCACATGCTCGCAACCGCCATAGAAGCGCTTGCCCGGGTAGCCTTCGGCGTACTTGTTGGTCAGTTGGGAGCCCTGGGCTTCCATCACTGCCGGGCTGGTGTAGTTCTCCGAGGCGATCAGCTCGATGTGATCTTCCTGGCGCTGGCACTCGGCGGCAATAGCGGCGGCGAGTTCGGGGTCGAATTTGGCAATCGTCTGGTCGGCAGCAAACATCGTCTGGCTCTTCCATCAATAGGTTAACGATCGGGCCATTCTACACGAAATGCCCAAACTGAAACCTTAACGTGAAGCAAGCGCCCGCGCCCCGGCAAGAGCCGCCAAGCAGAAGGCCCCGCGCGATGCCGGGGCCCCTTGCTCCAGGCAACTTACAAATCATCCGCCGTGAAAAACAGCGGCACGCCGTCGCGGCTTTCCGGCTGCAGCTCCGGCAGCACATGCACTTCGCGCACGCGGCACTCGCTCATCAATTCGCGGAAGTTTTCTTCGATCAGCTTGAGGTTGTCCAGCGAAGCCAGCGGCCAGACGAAGCCTTCCCAGTTGCGTTCGTCTCCCTTGGCGGAAACGGTGAAGTGCAGCTCGCCGTTCTCATGCGCGGAAACGATGGCCACCGGCTCCTTGTCCAGTTCGCGCAGACGGCGGATCTGGCTGCTGGCGAACACTTGCAGCGCCACCTCGAAGCGGGCATGGTTGCCGGCCACCAGCGCCTGCATCGCCGGCAGCGGCGGCCGGGCAATCGGGAACAGCGTCACGCCATCGGTCCTCAGCTGCTCGCCCAGGAATTTCATCAGCGGCATGCCCCAGGCGCCGACCGAACCGCCGAGCTTGGCCGGGACAGCCTCACCTTCGCGCTGCACGGCCACGCCTATCAGGTAGCGCAGGAATACGCCCTCTTCCTTCACGGTGACCGGCGCAGCCTGCGCCGGCAAGCCGTCGCGGGCTGCCTCGCCTTGCCGGGCCATCCTATATAAGGTCAGCGCATCCAGCCCCACCAGGCTGTCCGGATGCAGCAAGACGCCGGACAAGGCAGCGTCGCCATCGGCGGCGAGCACGCCATGCTGGCGCAGCAGCGCGTTCAAGCCCTCGACATCGGCGATCGCGCCGGGCAGCTCGGCCTGCTCGCGGCTGCCGGCCACCAGCACCAGCGGCAAGGCAAACACCAACGCGCGAGCGCCGCCGGTCTCTTCTACAGCCTGGCGCAAAGCGTCCCAGACGATCTGATAGCAGGCCTGCGTCGGCACCATGGCCAAGGCCACGGAGATCGACAATACCTCGCCACGCTGCAACATCTCGTCGATCGCGCCCACCAGGGCCTGGCGCCACATCTCGCGCTCGCCGGCATCCGGCGCGTCCAGCACGGACTGGGCATGATGGATCAGTCGGTTGGTCAGGGAAACTTGCGGGTGATATTGACGCGGATCGGGAAGAAGGTGACGGACAGCGTCCATGGGCGGGCATCCTGCAACAGTCGAAAAAAACGTATTGTGGCACAGCCGCCACGCGCTTGCTCGGCCACGATCGCAACATGACAAAAACGTAAACCCTTGTCAGAATTGCGCCCACAAACAATAAATGTATTTAGGCGCGACAAAAAGTTATATTTCTCGACATTTTCGGAAACGCACATGTTGACACCTGGTAGCGCTATCCGGATAATCCGTTCTCGTTGAGATGCAGCAATTGCTTCTTGATAGTTTCTCCTCTATTTCTCCTTTGTAGACTTGGCGCGGGCCGTAAGGCACCGCGCATTTTTTTTGCCCGCCCTATCGCCAACTCTTGGCAAAACTCTTAAAAATCATTGCAATACGCACAGCTTCTTCATAATTGCACCCGGCACAACCCAACGCCAAACAGCAAGCGAATACTATCTAAAACAAGATAGGCGATCATGCGGTCATACGGGAAAGCCACAATAGCCATGCTGAAAATGTAAAAAAATACCTTACATTATCCCATTGTACTTTAAGAAATATTTCATTTCCGAAACAAAACGAATAAGTAGCAGGAAGAATTGTTCGATTTGACGATAACTGAACACGAAGAAACAGCGCGGAATGGGTCTGGATGGACTGCAGGCAAGGCTGCAAGTTCCCAATTGTCCTACAAGGACAGCGCCATAATAGCACCTTTGCCTTCCAGAATTATGACAATGATCAATACCTAGCAAGATAGCCAAAAGCGGAACCAGCCCCGCCGCCGCCGGTCACAATCCCTTCTGCCACCCTACATCCACCATGCCCATCCACAGCATCAGCCTGGCCGGCTTCCGCTCCATCCGCAAACTGACGCTGGAGCTGGAGGCCCTCAACGTCGTCGCCGGCGCCAACGGCTGCGGCAAATCCAATTTGTACAAGGCTATCCATCTATTGCACGCCTCAGCCGAGGGCCGGCTGGCCGCAGCGCTGGCCGAGGAAGGCGGCATCCAGAAAGCGATGTGGGCAGGCGGGCCGCGCCGGAGCGACAAGGCCCGCGGGCCGAAGCGAATGATTCTGTCGGCCAGACTGGATGACTACGACTACGAGCTGCAACTCGGTTATCCCGAACCCAGCATGAGCCTGTTCTCTCTTGACCCGCTGGTGAAAGAGGAAAGCCTGTGGCTGGCCAGCCATGGCCGCAGGCCTTCGACGCTGCTGCTGGAGCGCCGCAATCAGGCGGCCTTCCTATGCGGCGTGGATGGTGAACGCAACACCTATCCGGCCAGCCTGCGGGCGGAGGAGTCCATCTTCGGCCAACTGGCCGAACCGCATCGCTACCCGGAGCTGTCGCAACTGCGGGAAACCTTGCGTCGCTGGCGCTTCTATCATGAATTCGCCGTCTGGCCCGGTTCGCCGCTGCGCGCGCCGCAGGTGGGCATACGCTCGCCCGTGCTGGCGCACGACGGCGCCAACCTGGCCGCAGCTTACCAGACCATTGTCGAGATAGGCGACCGCGACTTGCTGCGCAGCGTATTGGCCGAGGCCTTTCCCGACAGCCACTTCCTGGTGGACGCCGCCCAGGGCCGTTTCCAGATGCTGATGCAGCGCGAGGGCCTGCTGCGGCCCTTGGAGGCCGCCGAGCTGTCCGATGGCACGCTGCGCTTCCTGTGCCTGACAGTCGCCCTGCTCAGCCCGCGTCCGCCTGCCTTCATGGCGCTGAACGAACCGGAAAACAGCCTGCATCCGGCGCTGCTGCCGTCACTGGCGAGGTTGATAGCGGAAGCCAGCCGCTACAGCCAGATCTGGGTCACCAGCCACTCGCCGCATCTGGCCGAACTGATCCGCCGTCATCGTCCGCTGAAGCTGTTTCCGCTCGCCCTGCAGGACGGCGAAACCCTGCTGCACGACGACCACTGAAGCAATTTATCCCCAGCCGCCGCCAGGCGGTTTTTTTACGTCTTTTGATCGTATTTTTCTTTATTTTCGCCGATATGCCGATTTTATAGTCCGAAGCTGCGGGGAACTCTGCGAAGCCAGCTTGGGTCTGAGCTCTGTCTTGTTTATTTTATTCAACACTATGTATAGAAAATTATGCTCCCCATTATTACTGGCCTGGGCCTTGTTGCTCGCGGCCATTGTCTGTGAAATTATCGGCACCTCCTTCATGGCCCTAGCGGCTCGCAACGGCGGCTATCTGGGTTATATCTGGATGGCGGGCGCGCTGGCCTTGTCTTATTACCTGTTGTCTCTGGCCCTGCGCGGCATCTCGGTCGGCGTGGCCTACGCCGTGTGGGAAGGGCTGGGTCTGATTGGACTCACCATCGTCAGCGTCTGGCTGTTCGGCGAAAAGCTGGTGCCGCAAGAACTAATGGGACTGGCGCTGGCCTTGCTGGGCCTGACTTGCGTGACGCTGGGCGAACCTCATGACGAGGAGGCCGCAGCATGAAAACCCTATATTTATTGTTTGTGCTGGCCTCGGCGCTGATAGAAGTGGGCGCCAATCTGATGCTGGAAAAATCTGACGGCTTCCGCCGCAAACTATGGGGCATCGGCGCCATCCTGCTGGTATGGATAGCCTTTGCGCTGCTGGGACAGGCCGTAAAAGGCATGGACTTGGCCATCGCCTACGCCTTGTGGGGTTCCATCGGGATTCTTGGCACCGCCATCGGCGGCCGCCTGCTGTACAAACAGAAACTGAAGCCGATAGGCTGGGCCGGCATCGGCATCGTCGCGGCAGCGGTGGTGACGCTGTCCACCGTCTAAAACAGCCAGGCCCGAAAATTCCACCGTCCCGAGCGGGACCGCGGCGAAATTTTCAGGCCCGCCTGGAACAAAAAGGGGAGGCGCTTGGCCTCCCCTTTCTCTATCCGATCATGTCCGGTGCGTCGCCCCTGCGGGATGACGGCACCCTACCGCGGATTATTTACGCTCCACTTGCGACACGTCGCGCACGGCGCCGGTGTCCGCGCTGGTGGTCATCGCCGCGTAAGCGCGCAGGGCCGGGCTGACGACTCGATCGCGGCCAAGCGGTTTCCAGGCGTCGCGGCCTTTCGCCTCCATCGCCGCGCGGCGCTTGGCCAGCTCCTCAGCCGACACGGCCAAATGGATTCGACGGTTGGGGATGTCGATTTCCACCGTATCGTCCTCTTCCGCCAAGCCAATCGCGCCGCCCTCGGCCGCTTCCGGGGAAACATGGCCGATGCTGAGCCCGGACGTGCCGCCGGAGAAGCGGCCATCGGTCAGCAAGGCGCAGGCTTTGCCCAGCCCCTTGGATTTCAGGTACGAGGTGGGATACAGCATCTCCTGCATGCCCGGCCCGCCTTTCGGACCCTCGTAGCGGATGATGACGATATCGCCGGCAACGATGCGGTCGGCCAGAATGGCCTCCACAGCCGCGTCCTGGCTTTCAAAGATGCGCGCGCGTCCGGTGAATTTCAGTATCGATTCGTCGACGCCCGCCGTCTTCACGATGCAGCCGCGCTCGGCGATATTGCCGTACAGCACCGCCAGGCCGCCGTCCTGCGAATAGGCGTGCGCCTTGTCGCGGATGCAGCCGTCGGCGCGGTCATTATCCAACGTCGGGTAGCGCATGCTTTGCGAGAAGGCGATGGTGGTGGCCACCCCGCCCGGCGCGGCGCGGTAAAAGCGGTGCGGCTCGCTGCCCTCGCCATGGCGCATCACGTCCCATTGCTCGATGGCTGCGCCCAGCGTGGGACTGTGCACGGTGGGCACATCGCGGCGGATCAGCCCGGCGCGGTCCAGCTCGGCCAGGATGCCGATCACGCCGCCGGCGCGATGCACGTCTTCCATATGGTACTTCTGCGTGGCCGGCGCCACCTTGGACAGACACGGCACGCCGCGGCTGATGCGGTCGATGTCGGCCATCTTGAAATCGACCCCGGCCTCGCTGGCGGCGGCCAGCAGGTGCAGCACGGTATTGGTGGAGCCGCCCATCGCCACATCCAGGCTCATCGCGTTCTCGAAAGCCTGCTTGGTGGCGATGCTGCGCGGCAAAACGGAATAGTCTTCGCCCTCGTAATGGCGCTTGGCCAGCTCAACGATCAGGCGTCCGGCTTTCAGGAACAACTCCTTGCGGTCGGCGTGAGTCGCCACCAGGCTGCCGTTGCCGGGCAAGCTGAGGCCCAGCGCCTCGGTCAGACAGTTCATCGAGTTGGCGGTGAACATGCCGGAGCAGGAACCGCAGGTCGGACAGGCAGAACGCTCGACGCGGTCGACGTCCTCATCCGACACCGCGCTGTTGGCGGCCTCCACCATGGCGTCCACCAGGTCCAGCTTGCGCACCTCATTGCCCCACTGCACCTTGCCGGCCTCCATCGGCCCGCCGGAGACGAACACCACCGGGATGTTGAGCCGCATCGCCGCCATCAACATGCCGGGGGTGATCTTGTCGCAATTGGAGATGCACACCAGCGCGTCGGCGCAGTGCGCGTTGACCATGTACTCGACGCTGTCGGCGATCAGGTCGCGCGAAGGCAGGCTGTACAGCATGCCGCCGTGGCCCATGGCGATGCCGTCATCGATGGCGATGGTGTTGAATTCCTTGGCCACGCCGCCGGCTTTCTCGATTTCGCGCGCCACCAGCTGGCCCATATTCTGCAGATGGACGTGGCCGGGCACGAACTGGGTGAAGGAGTTGGCGATGGCGATGATGGGCTTGCCGAAGTCGGCGTCGGTCATCCCGGTGGCGCGCCACAGCGCGCGGGCACCCGCCATATTGCGGCCGGCGGTGGAAGTGCGGGAGCGGTATTGGGGCATGATGCTTCCTTTAATAGGTTCAAAGCCGGTCGTCATTCCGTCACGCAGGCAGGGTAAGCTTGCGGCGACAGGCCCGCGGGTGCCGGGTGGGCCAGCCTTTTGCCTAGGCGCCGCGGATGAGCGGCGCGACGGCGGGGAACGCTTTCCGTATAATCTCGTCAACCATTTCTTTTACCGCAAACGCACATCCCTGACAAATGCTGATTCATCCTCAGTTCGACCCGGTCGCCGTTCATCTCGGCCCGCTCGCCGTGCACTGGTACGGCCTGATGTACCTGCTGGGCTTCGCCCTGTTTCTCACCCTGGGCAAATACCGCCTGAAAAAGGGCAACGACGTGCTGACCGTGCCGCAGCTGGACGACATGCTGATGTACGGCGCAGTCGGCGTGGTGGTCGGCGGCCGCCTCGGCGAAGTGCTGTTCTACCAGCCCGGCTTCTATTTCAGCCATCCGCTGGAAATCTTCATGGTATGGAAAGGCGGCATGTCCTTCCATGGCGGCTTCATAGGCGTGCTGGTGGCCGTGGCGCTGTACGGCCGCAAGATAGGCCGGGGCTTCTGGCAACTGACGGACTTCATCGCCCCGCTGGTGCCGCTGGGCCTGGCTGCCGGCCGCGTCGGCAACTTCATCAACGGCGAGTTGTGGGGCCGCGTGGCCAGCCCGGATCTCCCATGGGCCATGCTGTTCCCGCAGGCCCGGATGGACGACATCGCCGAGGCGCAGCAGTCGTCGGACCTGATGAACATGCTGATGCATTACGGCGGCCTCACGCGCCACCCGTCGCAATTGTATGAGTTCGCGCTGGAAGGCATCGTGCTGTTCGGCGCGCTGTGGCTGTACAGCGCCAAGCCGCGCGCGCGCGGCCAGGTGTCGGCGGTATTCCTGATCGGCTACGGCCTGGCCCGCTTCATCAGCGAATACTTCCGCAATCCCGATGCCGGCATCTTCGGCAAGTCCGACGTGATCAGCATGGGCCAGTGGCTGAGCCTGCCGATGATCGTCATCGGCGTGGCGCTGTTTGTGTTCTTCGGCAGACGCAAACCAGCCTGAGCCGCGCATCGCGCGATTAGAAAAGCCGGGATAGCCCGGCTTTTTCATGCTCGCCACGCCAAAAACAAGAATAGGAATATGCAACTAATTTTTTAGAATTTATTGGAATTAATCAAGCAGGGTAAGATGGCGCCAATCGATCCCGCATCATTAGCACTTTACAAGGCTCGCCATGAAAAAAACCATTGCCCTCGCACTCGCCGTCGCCCTGACCTCCACCGCCGCCCTGGCCGACCGCCTGGACGACATCAAGAAAGCCGGCGTGCTGCGCGCCGCCGCTTTCGACAGCAATCCGCCGTTTGGCTTCCTCGACGCCAAGAGCCGCCAGATCGTCGGCCTCGATGTCGATGTGGCTCAGCACATCGCCAAGCAACTGGGCGTGAAGCTGCAACTGGTGCCGACCAATCCGGCCAACCGCGTGCCGCTGTTGGTTTCCGGCAAGGCCGACATCGTGGCCGCCAACTTCACCGTGACCGACGAGCGCAAGAAGCAAGTGGACTTCAGCCTGCCCTATTTCGCCTCCGGCCAGCAGTTCATCGCGCGCAAGGGCGCGCTGCAGAAGCCGGAACAGCTGGCCGGCCTGCGCGTGGGCGTGGACAAGGGCACGACGCAGGAAGTCTACCTGCGCGACAAATACCCGAAGACCACCGTCGTCGCCTATGACGACACCCCGCTGGCCTTCACCGCCCTGCGCAACGGCAACGTCCAGGCCATCACCCAGGACGGCTCCAAGCTGGCCGCTCTGCTGGCCAACGCGCCGGACAAGGCCAAGTACGAGCTGGCGCCGTTCACGCTGACCCGCGAATACCAAGCCATCGGCCTTCCCAAGGGCGAAGCGCGCCTGGCCAAGGTGGTGAACGACACGCTGCAGCAGCTGGAAAAGAGCGGCGAAGCGGCCAAGATCTACGACCACTGGTTCGGCCCCAAGACCAAGGCCCCGCTGCCGCGCGACTTCAAGATCGGCGACGCGACCTGACCCTGACGGTTCCGCAGTCCACAACCGCCGCCTCGCCGGCGGTTTTGCCGTTTCACGCTGTAGAAAGAGTATGCATGACCCCACCCGCCTGGCTCGGCCACAACTGGCTGGAGCCCCACTATCTGGCCTGGCTGGCCAAGGGCGCCCTGCTCACCGGCGGGCTGTCGCTGCTGGTGATGCTGGCGGCCAGCCTCCTTGGCATCGCATTGACCGCCCTGCTCGACCAGCCATGGAAACCGCTGCGGCTTGCCGCGCAACTTTGGCTGAGTCTGCACCGCAACACGCCGCTGATGGTGCAACTGCTGCTGTGGTATTTTGGCGTGTCCGGCCTATTGCCGGACGAGGCGAAAATCTGGCTGAACACGCCGCGCGCCTTGGCGCTGCCCTTTGACCTGGCCTTGCCCTGGCCATCATTCGAATTCCTGGCCGCCTTCACCGCATTGACGCTGTACAGCGCGGCGTTCATCAGCGGCGAGCTGCAGTCCGGCCTCAACGCCGTGCCCAAAGGCCAGCGGCTGGCGGCGCGAGCGTTGGGCATGAGCGGCTGGCAGGTATTGAGCCTGGTGGTGCTGCCGCAGGCCTGGCAACTGGTGAAGCGGCCGCTGGTGGGCCAATACACGGCCATCGTCAAGAACACCTCGCTGACCATGGCCATCGGCCTGGCAGAGTTGTCCTACGCCTCGCGCCAGGTGGAAACCGAAACGCTGCTGGCCTTCCAGGCTTTCGCTGTCGCCACCGCGCTGTATCTGATCCTGGTGCTGATCACCCAGCTGCTGGCCCAGCGCCCGGAGCCGGCATGGAGGACGCTGCGATGATCCCGGCCGTGATTCACGACAATCTCGACTACCTGCTGTGGGGCAATCTGGCTAATGGCGAAGCGGGCGGCCTGCTGCTGACCGCGCTGCTGAGCCTGGCCGCCGCCTTGCTGGCCAGCGGTCTGGGCTTGGCGCTGGGCATCGCCCAGTTAATGGGCGGCGCTGCGCTGCGGCGCGCCCTGATGGCCGTCACCGCCGTGCTGCGCGCCATCCCGGTGCTGATGCTGATCTTCTGGTGCTACTTCCTGCTGCCGCTATTGTTCGGCATCGACATTCCGGGCCTCATCACCGTGATTCTGGCGCTGGCGCTGATCCACGCGGCGTATCTGGGCCAGGCCGTGCAGGCCGGGCTCAATGCGGTCGGCCGCGGCCAATGGCAGGCCGGCCTGGCGTTGGGCTTTTCGCGCTGGCAAACGCTGCGCTGTCTGATCCTGCCGCAGGCGCTGCGCATCATGCTGCCTTCCTTCATCAACCAGTGGGTGTCGCTGCTGAAAGACAGCTCGCTGGCCTATATCGTCGGCGTGGCTGAGTTCACCTTCGTCGCCACCCAGGTCAATAACCGCGAGCAGGTGTATCCGCTGGAGATCTTCAGCGCCATCGCCGTCGGCTACCTTACGCTATGCGCCTTGCTGCAGCTGGGCGGGCATATGGCCCAGCGGCGCTGGCGCCGGGCCGTATGATCACAGCTCGCGCCCGCGGCTGGCGATCACCCGCTGATACCAGAAGAAGCTGTCCTTGCGCACGCGGCGCAGGTCGCGGGCGTCGGTCTCGTCGCGGTTGACGTAGACGAAGCCGTAACGCTTCTGGTAGCCGTTGAGCCAGCTGAGGATGTCGGTGAACGACCAGGCGCAGAAGCCCAGCAGCGCCACGCCGTCGCTGATCGCTTCCTGGCAGGCCGCTAGATGGCGGCGCAGGTAATCGATGCGGTAGGCGTCATGGACCTGGTCGCCGTCCTCCAGCCGGTCGAACTCGCCCAGGCCGTTCTCCGTGATCAGCACCGGCAGCGCGTAGCGGCTGGTCAGGCGGCGCAAGGCGATGCGCAGGCCGGTCGGGTCTATCGCCCAGTCCCAGTTGGACGTCTCCAGTTGCGGATTCGGCGTGGTGCGGTACAGGCCGGGCACGCCGCTGGCCGGCGTGCTGCCCTTCTGCCCAGTGGTGTTGATGCGCTGCAGCCCAACCCCGTCCGGCGGGTTGTCGGTATAGGTCAGCGTGTAATAGTAGTTGAGGCCGATGAAATCCGGCTTGGCCGCCGCCAGCGCCGCCATGTCGCCGGGCAGGATGTCCGGCGCTTCGCCTTGCTCCCGCAGCCAGGCCAGCGCCACTTGCGGATAGCGGCCGTAGCAATACGTATCCAGCCACCAGTGGTTGGTGAGTTCCTCGGCATTGTCGAAAGCCAGCAGGTCCGCCGGCGCGCAGGACGCCGGATAGGCCGGAGAATAAGCGAAGCTGGGCCCGATGCGGCCATCCGGCACCAGTTGGCGGAACAGCTGGATGGCGCGCGCGTTGGCGAGAAAGGCGATGTGGTTGGCAGCGTAGAAGCGCTTGCGGTCGGCCAGCGCCGGCGGGTGCGTCGCCAGCAGGTAGGCATTGCTGAGGTTGTAGTTCTGCTCGTTCAGCGACACCCAGGTCTTGACCCGGTCGCCATAGCGGCGGAACAGCAAGGCGCAGTAGTCGCCGAAGTCGTCGATGACGCGCCGGTCCTCCCAGCCGCCGTACTCATCCTGCAGCGCCTGCGGCATGTCCCAGTGGTATAGCGTCAGCACCGGCTCGATGCCATGCGCCAGCAAGGCATCGATCAGGCGGTCGTAGAATGACAGGCCAGCCTCGTTGGCTGCGCCGCGGCCTTGCGGCAGCACGCGCGGCCAACTGACGGAGAAACGGTAGGCGGTCAGCCCCATCTCGGCCATCAGCGCCACGTCCTCCGCCATGCGGTGGTAGTGGTCCACCGCCACGTCGCCATTGCTGCCCTCAAAAGTCCGCCCCGGCTCGCGCACGAAAACATCCCATACCGACAAGCCCTTGCCGTCGGTATCGAAGGCGCCCTCCACCTGGTAGGCGGCGGAAGCGGCGCCCCACAGGAAGTCGTCGGGGAAAGGCTTGAGGCGGGCATGATGCATGGCGTGCTCCGGTCTAGATGAATGATCGATGATGGGCTGTTGGTCCCCGCCGGCGCCGCCAAGTTCACCCGCCGGCTTGACCAGGAACAAGAAAAAGCCCGCCAGGCGGCGGGCTCTCGGCAAAGGCTTTCGCGATCAGTCCAGATATTTCTTGAAGAACTTTTCCATCGCGCCATAGGCGGCGAAACGGTTTTCCTCGTTATGGAAGCCGTGGCCCTCGTTGTCCTTGACGATGTATTCCACTTCCACGCCGCGCTTCTTCAGCGCATCGACGATCTGGTTCGATTCGTTGATGTTGACGCGCGGGTCCTTGGCGCCTTGCAGCACCAGGAGCGGGGTCTGGATGCGGTCCACATGGAATACCGGCGAGCGTTCGCGCAGCAGGTCCTTGTCCTTTTCCGGGTGGCCCACCATCTCGTACATCGAATCCAGGAACGGCTTCCAGTACGGCGGAATGGTGGTCATGAAGGTGAACAGATTGGACACGCCGACGTAATCGACGGCGCAGCGGTACAGCTCCGGCGTCTTGGTGATGCCGGCCAGCGTGGCGTAGCCGCCATAGCTGCCGCCGTAAATGCACACTTTTTTCGGATCGGCGATGCCTTGCTGCACCAGCCAGTTGACGCCGTCGGTGACGTCATCCTGCATCTTGCCGCCCCACTCCTTGAACGAAGCCTCCCAGAACTGACGGCCATAGCCGGTGGAGCCGCGGAAGTTCATCTGCAGCACTGCCCAGCCGCGGTTGGCGAAGAATTGCACTTCCGGATTGAAGCCCCAGCTATCGCGATGCCACGGCCCGCCATGCGGATTGACGATCACCGGCAGGCCCTTGGCGTCTTCCTTGCCCTTGGGCAACGTCAGATAGCCGTGAATGGTCAGCCCGTCGCGGCTCTGGTACTGAATGGGCTTGATGGAGGCCATCTTGTCTTCGGGCAGCCACGGGGTGATATTGGCCAACAGCGTCAGCTTGTCGGATTTCGTGTCGTACAGATAGCGCTTGCCCTGGGTCTTGTCGTTCCAAGCCGCCACGATGAAGCGGTCTTCGGCGCGATCCGCAGATTGGATTTCAACCAAGTTGCCTGGAAAATGCGCCTGCAACTTGGCGTAAAGCTCGCGCGCCTGCGGATCGAAACACTCGCGGTCCAGCTTGTCGGTCTCAAAGCTGGCGCAAGTGATGACTTTACGTTTGCGCGAGTAGGCCAGATCGCTGACATCGACATCCTGGCGGGAATAGATTTCCTTCACTTCCTTGCCGGTCTTCGGGTCGTACTCGACGATGGCGGTCTTGTCGCGGCCCAGGTTGCTGGCGGCGTAGAAACGCTGGTTGTCGAAGGTGAAGAACAGCGGCGCAAAGCTCTCGCGGAAGGTGGTGGAGAGCAGCTTGCGGAACTTGCCGCCCGGCTCGTCGCGGTACAGCACGGTATTGTTGACGCCGTCGGTCTCGATGGCGATGCGGATATTGCCCTTGTGGTCCGTGCCCCAGCTGGTCACCTTGCCCGGATTTTCCGCTTCCAGCGTCAGCTTTCCGGTTTTCAAGTCCACCCGGTACACGTCGAAAACTTCGCGATTGCGCTTGTTCAGGCTGATCAGCAGCTGGTCGTCCTTGTCGATCAAACCATCCACGATTTCCGCGCGCACGCCGGGAAACGGGGTCAGGTCGCGCGTCTTGCCGGTTTTCAGGTCCACGCTGAACAGGTGGAAGTTTTCGTCGCCGCCATTGTCCTTGACGTAGACCAGTCGGTCGCTGCCCTTCCAGAAATACCCTGCCAGATCGCGGTCCTTCACTGCCGTTACGCGCTTGTCCGGCTGACCGGGACGGCGCACCACGATATTGCGGCGCGACTCCCACGGCGAGAGGAAGGCCACGCTCTTGCCATCGGGAGAGACGGTGAAATTGGTTTGTTCCGGGTTGCGGAAAAAGTCGCGCAGCGGGATATCCGCCGCCCATACCGATCCGGACAGCAGCGAAGCCGCCAGCGCGGTCATGATGGTTTGTTTCATTTTCATCCTCTGATTTCCATAGCGTCCTCGCCGGCGCTCCGTCGAATGCGGATCGTCTGGCTTGAAGAGACGCCCAAAGATCATAGCCCCGGCCGTCCTTACCCACAACATGCCAAAAGCATTTCGCAAGGAAAAAGCGCCGACACCCTGCTGCCTGACTACAATCGAAGCAAAGCGTTCCCGCGGAGATCGGAGAAAGCCATGGATATCCGCATCCTCGGCACCGCGGCCTGCATCGGCCAGCCCGGGTTGACCACTTGTCTGCTGCTGGGCCAGGACACCCTGCTGGATTGCGGCACCGGCTGCGGCAGCCTGGCGGCGGAAGAGATGCTGCGTCTGCGCCGCGTGCTGCTGACCCATAGCCACATCGACCACTGCGGCCTGCTGCCGCTGCTGGCCGACGTGCATGCCTGCCTGCACGGCCCCGGCCTGGATGTCTATGCGCATGAGGCCACCCTGGACGCGCTGCGCGAACACGTATTCAATGGCTGCATCTGGCCGGATTACACCCGCCAGCCGGCGCCCGACGCGCCCAGGCTGCGGCTGAAGCCGGTAGATGTCGGCGACGCCGTGACGCTGGAAGATGGCTTGGCCACCGCCTTGCCGGCCGAGCACAGCATCCCGGCGCTGGGCTGGCTGATCGAAGGCCCGTGGCGCGCCCTGGCCTTCAGCGGCGACTCCGCCCCTTGCCCGGCTTTTTGGCAGCGCCTAGCCGGCACGCCAGCGTTGACCGATGTGATCTGCGAAGTCACCTACAGCGACGAGCGACTACACGACGCGCAACAGCAAGGCCACATGGCGCCGGCGCTGTTGGGCAGCCTGCTGCCGCAGCTGCCCGCCAACGTCCATCTGTGGCTGACCCATATCGACCCCAGTTGCCGCGAGGCGGTGATGCAGCAGATGCTGAACCTCTGCCCGCCAGGCATGCACATCTGCCTGCTGAAAGAGGGTACGCTGATCGAACTTTGAGCCGCGATGGAGGAAGGATGCGATGCAAGGCTACCAGCTGTCGTTCTTCACCCAGCAAGGGCATCGCCATCATGGCGTGCCGCTGGCAGAGTGGATTCTGCAGGAAGCGCGCCGCCTGGGCATCAGCGGCGCCACGCTGTTCGCGGCCAGCGAAGGATTCGGCGCTGGCCGCCGCATCCATGCCGCGCGCTTCTTCGAGCTGTCCGACCAACCGGAAGAGGTGACGATGGCGCTGAACGCGGCGGAAGCCGACTTGTTGCTGGACCGGCTGCGCGAGGAAGGCGTCAAGGTGTTCTACGTCAAAATGCCCGTCGAATACGGCATGCTGGGAGAGGACTGAAGCCGCGCCGGCACGCCGGCGCGGAAACGGGCCCGAGGTTAGCCGGCAGGCCGGATGAAAGTGATATCGTCGAGCTTGGGTAGCGGAATCACCTGGCTGGCCACGCTGGCGAAATCGATATCGTTTAGCCGCAGTCCGCAATACTGCATGCAGTCATAGGTGCGCAGGGCAATCTCGCCGCTGTTCAGCCCTTTCACCACCGCCCATTGCGTGTAATCCTGGTCCTGGCCGTCGCGCACCGTGCCGCGCGGAATATCGACCGCATTGAGCAGATGGGTAGCCAGCGCATAGGCCTGACGCAAATCATCGGGCGGATTGGCGAACTGTTTCATATAAACGGTGCGGACGAAGCGCGCCGGCGGCGTGGCGTTGCCGGGCAAGCCGGCCATGCCGCCGCCATGCCCTGGCGGGGTGACCGGCAAGGTGCCGATCTCTCGCAGCTGCGGATCCTCTGGCGTCAGATTCAAGTAATTGCCCAGATTGTCCAGATGCCAGGGGAACCACGGCGCGTTGGTACAGACGCCTACCGGGTTATGGTAGATCTTTTGCTGGCCATCCTGGAATTCCACCACCAGCGAACGGCCGTCCTTGTCGACAATGGCGGCATGCAACGGCAGCTGTTTGGCCAGCCAGTCCGGCAGCCAGAATTGGCGCGTCGGCAGGAGCTCGCGCACATCCGACACGCTGCCGCAATGCGCCAGCACCCAGTCGGCGAATAGCGGCGCCAGCACCGTAGTCTCGACGCGGGCAAAATCCTGATACCGGGTGCCCGGCAGCCACAACAGGCTGACGCTGAGGCCGGCCTCGTTCAAGCCGTCGGAGACGATGCGCTGGGTGATTCCAGGCAAGGGCAGATTGGTGGAGCTGATGCCGACATAGCCATAGCGAACCGACCACGTCGGCGCATTGGCCATTTTCTGGAAATCCGCGCCGGCCCAAACCGGCTGCTGGAAGGACTCGCCGCGCCGCTGGATATAGAACGCCGGATCAAGCGAACGGGCGAACTCCATAGAGCGGCCCACCACATGATTCCTGTCCTTCGCCTGCAATTGAAAATGCGTGCACATGCCAGGTCTCCTACGTTCGTCCCATGCCCAACCGCCGGACGGTGCCGCCGACAAGGCGGCGACATGGGGTAGGCCATAGGAGACCTCGCCTTCAGTTCAGGCGAAACTGATCTTTCGCTCAGGACGCGTCAGAAGCTTACCTCGAAGCCCGCATCGGCCACCGCGGCAGCCAACTCTTCCGGCGATACGATGGCCGGATCGTAATTGATCTGGGCCTGCTTGGCCTGCAGGCTGACCGCCGCGTCGCTGACGCCGGCCATGGTATTCAGCACGCCCTGCACGCTGTTGACGCAGCCGCCGCAAGTCATGCCGTCGATGTTGAGGATCAGTTCTGCCATGTTTGTCTCCATTGCTTGAATTTATAAAGTGAGGGCGACTCAGAAAATATCAGCGCCAGCGGCGCAACAATAAAGAATTGGATACCACCGATACCGAGCTGGCGGCCATCGCCGCGCCGGCAATCACCGGACTGAGCAGCCCCAGCGCCGCCAGCGGGATGCCCAGCACGTTATACACGAAAGCAAACGCCAGGTTCTGCCGAATCTTGACCAGCGTGCGGCGCGACAGCCGGATGGCGTCCACTGCGTGGCGCAAGTCCCCGCGCATCAGGGTGATGTCGGCGGCGGAAATCGCCACGTCGGAACCAGACCCCATGGCCAAGCTGACATCGGCCGCCGCCAAGGCCGGCGCGTCGTTGACGCCATCGCCCAGCATCGCCACCTTGCGGCCGGCAGCCTGCAGCTCGCGCACCGCGGCGGCTTTGTCCTGCGGCCGCATGCCGGCGCGCCATTCCTCGACGCCGGCCTCGGCGGCGATGCTGCGCGCGGTGGCCGCGTCGTCGCCGGTCAGCATCATCACCCGCACGCCCAGGCTGCGCGCTTGGCGCAGCGCCTCGGCCGAGCTGGCGCGCAGAGGATCGGCCAGTGCCAGCCAGCCCAGCGCCTGCTTATCCAGACTGACCGCCACCACGGTGGCGCCTGCGTCCTGCCAAGCGCGCACCTCGTCGGGCATGGCCATGTCCAACCAAGCCGGCGTGCCGACCCGCGCCAGGCCGCGCCCTGCCACCTGCGCCGCGATGCCGCGCCCCACCTCCGCTCGGAAATCGGCGCAAGTCAGCAGCGGCAGTCCCCGCTCCTGCGCTTTTTGCAGCAAGGCGCGCGCCAAGGGATGCTCGGAACCGGCCTCCGCGCTGGCGGCCAGCTGGATCAGCGCATCCTCATCGCCGCTCAGCGCCAGCGCGTGGCGCAATACCGGCCGCCCCTCGGTCAACGTGCCGGTCTTGTCCACCAGCAGCACATCCACCTTGCCGGCGCGCTCCAGCGCCTCGGCATTGCGGAACAAGATGCCGCGCCGCGCGCCATTGCCCACGCCCACCATGATGGCGGTCGGCGTCGCCAGGCCGAGCGCGCAGGGGCAGGCGATCACCAGCACCGCCACCGCGTGGATCAAGGCCGCGCTCCAGCTGCCCAGCAGCCAGCCCGTCAATAGAAACGTCAGCAGCGCGACGGCGCTGACTGCCGGCACGAACACGGCGGAGAGATGATCGGCCAGCCGCTGGATCGGCGCCTTGCTGCCCTGGGCAGCAGCCACCATGCGCACAATCTCCGCCAGTTGCGTTTCGCTGCCCACACTTTGCGCCCGCACCTTCAGCATGCCGTCCTGATTGCGCGTGGCGGCGTAGACCTTGTCCCCGGCGCGTTTGGCCACTGGCCGGCTTTCTCCGGTCAGCATGCTCTCGTCCAGCCAGGCCTCGCCCGACACCACCTCGCCATCCACCGGCAGGCTGTCTCCATGGCGCACCACCACGATATCGCCATGCTTGAGTCTATCCACCGGCACATCGATCAATTCCCCTCCCTGCTCCACCCGCGCCGTCTTGGGCGCCAGCTTCATCAAGGCGGCGATGGCCGCCGAGGCCTTGCCCTTGGCGCGCGCCTCCAGCAGCTTGCCCAATAACACCAGCGTGATCACCATCGCGCTGGCTTCGAAATACACATGTTGCTCCGGCAGATTGAGCAGCGTAACCGCGGCGGACAGCAGCCAGGCCATGCTGGTGCCCAGCGCCACCAGCACGTCCATATTGGCGACGCCGCCGCGCAAGGCCTGCCAGGCGCCGCGGTAGAAACGCCAGCCGATGACGAACTGCACGGGAGTGGCCAGCGCCAGCTGCCACAGCCGCGGCAGCCAGCCATGATGGCTGCCGGCGAACATGGCGATCATCTCGACCAGGAAAGGCAGGGTCAGCGCGGCCGACGCGGCGAACCAGGCCAATTCGCGTCGATAGCGGGCGGCGGAGGCGTCTGCGGCTTTGTCCTCGGTCTCAGGCAGCAAGGGTTCGAAGCCGGCGCGGCGCACCGCCGCCAGCACGGCTTCCTGATCCGTCAGGCCAGGCAGCCATGCCAGCTGCGCCGACTCCCCGGCGAAGCTGACGCTGGCGCTGACGCCAGGCAGCTTGCCCAAGACTTTTTCCAAGCGGGTGGCGCAAGCGGCGCAGCTCATGCCGGCGATGCCGAGGCGCATCGACTGCCGCGGCACGGCGAAGCCGCAGCGCTCTATGGCTGCCACCAGTTGCTGCGGATTGGCCTGCGCCGGGTCGTAACGCAGCTGCGCGCTCTCGCTGGCGAAGCTGACCGCGGCGTCGACGCCGGGCAAGCGGTTCAACTGCTTTTCGATGCGGGCGGCGCAGGCCGCGCAGCTCATGCCGGAAACCGGCAGGGTAAGCGATTGCGTCATGACGACCTCCTTCCGCCCATTATATACCCCCCAAGGGTATTAAAGACAAGCGAGAAAGCGTGCATGGACTTTACCCATGGCCGCCAGCGTGTTAACAAATACACCTGAACACAACAATAAGGTGTTGCCCATGCCCCTGAAACGTTATGGCGCCGACTGCGCATTGCTGGTAGTGGACGTGCAGAACAGCTTCTGTCCCGGCGGCGAGCTGGCCGTGCCCGGCGGCGACGAAGTGGTGCCGCTGATCAACCACCTGTCGCTGCTGTTCGAAAACGTGGTGCTGACCCAGGACTGGCATCCGCGCGGCCACATCTCCTTCGCCAGCAGCCATCCCGGCAAGCAGCCCTTTCAGAACATAGACCTGCCCTACGGCGCGCAGACGCTGTGGCCGGACCATTGCGTGGCCGGCAGCCACGGCGCGGCCTTCCATGCCGAGCTGGAAACCGAACACGCCCGGCTCATCGTGCGCAAGGGCATCCATGCCGCGGTGGACAGCTATTCCGCTTTCGTCGAGGCGGACCGGACCACGCCGACCGGCCTGGTCGGCTATCTGAATACGCTGGGGGTCAAGAAAGTGTGGCTGGCTGGTTTGGCCACCGACTTCTGCGTGGCCTGGAGCGCCATCGACGCCCGCGCCGCCGGTTTTGAAACCTTCGTGGTGGAGGACGCCTGCCGCGCGATAGACATCGACGGTTCGCTGGCCGATGCCTGGATGACAATGCGGCAGGCGGGTGTGAAGCGGGTGAGATCGGATGAGGTGTAAAAAACGATCAGCCCAAACAATACGAGCTGATCGGCGTATCTGAAACCGTTAAGCTCAAATCCACTTCCGCTTCCAGAACGCCCACGCCAGGCCGCTGGTGAGCACCGACATCGCGCCCAACACCGCATGATAGCCATAGCGCCACTTCAGCTCCGGCATGTGCTCGAAGTTCATGCCGTAGATGCCGGCGATCAGCGTCAGCGGCATGAAGATCATGGTCAGCACGGTCAACTTGCGCATCTGCAGATTGAGCCGGTTGGACTGGGTGGACAGGTATAGGTCCAGCATGTCGCTGACCATCTCCCGGCTCATTTCCAGCGACTCCAGCAACTGGATGGTATGGTCATAAGCGTCGCGCAGATACAGCTGGGTTTCCGGCGCGAACAAGCCATCTTCGCCGCGATTCAGCGTCAACAGCACTTCGCGCAGCGGCAACAGGGCGCGGCGCAGCTTGAGGCAGTCGCGCTTCAGGCGCTGCACCTGGCGCAGCAGGCCATGATCGTTGCCGGACAACAGGCGGCCATCGACCTGCTCCATGCGCTCATTGAACCGGGTATGCACCGCCAGGTAATCGTCTATCACCGCATCCAGCAAAGAATAAGCCAGATAGTCGGCGCCTTTGCGGCGGACCTGGCCGCGCTGGCGGCGCAGCCGGTCGCGCACCGCATCGAACACGCCGATGGGGCGCGCCTGGAAAGTCAGCACAAACCCCTCGCCCAACACCATGTAAACCTGGTCGGACACCAGCCGGCTGCCATCCAGCGGATAATCGAACACCCGGCTGACGATGAACAGATAATCGCCGTAGTCTTCCACCTTGGGCCGCTGGCCGGCGTTGAGGATATCCTCCAGCACCAGCGGATGCAGCCCAAAATGGCTGCCCAGGCGCTTGAGCGCCTCGGGGTCGCGCAGGCCGTACACATTGAGCCAGCGCACCTTGCCTGACGGAGAATGGGCCAGCGCTGCCTCGACATCGCGGCAAACGGTTTCACGCAAGGCATCGGCGTCGTATTCGATCCAGCTCAGGCTGGCTTCACCGGATTGGGGCTCGCCGACGGGAATCAGCGCGCCAGGCGCTTCGCCCAGCGACGGGATCTGGCGTTTCAGGACAGGATGGCGCATGCGGCTCCTTGGACATGATGGAGAGGATGTTCCAGGCGCCGGCGCGCAATGAAAAGGCCCGGGACAGCCCGGGCCGCGTCGCCGCTATATCAGCGTCGGCTTATTCCTGGACGATGTCCAGTTTGAACCCGATAGTCTTCCATTGGTTCACTTCCTGACGGAAACTACTGGCGGTCAGCGGATTGTCCTGCAGCCAGGATTGGCTGACTTTCAGCTCAAAACCGTTGGCGTTCTGCTTCAGATCCAGCACCTCCGGCAACGCCAGCGGCTGGCGGCGGCGATGGAACAGCACGGCGATGCGCAGCGCGACAACGGCCTGCCACAACGCCGGCTGGCTGATGTATTGCGCCATCTTGCCCATGTCGCCGCGGTGGCCCAGCACGATCGTGGCCAGCGCCGCTTGTTCGCGCTTGGAGAAGCCCGGCATGTCGGCGTTCTGCAGGATATAGGTGGAATGCTTGTGATAGGCGGTGTGGGCGATGGTCAGGCCGATTTCGTGCAGCTTGGCCGCCCAGGACAGCAGCTTCAGCATGTCCTGGTCCACGTCCTCGCCGGCCAGCATGCGGTACAGCCGCTCGGCCAGCTGATTGACCCGCTCGGCCTGCTGCGCGTCCACGTGATAACGCCGCTTGAACAGCCCCACCGTGCTGTCGCGCATGTCCTTCTCGCGCTGGCGGCCCAAGAGGTCGTACAACACGCCGTCGCGCAGCGCGCCTTCGGTGACGATCATCTTCTCGACCTGCAGCTCCTCGAACACCGCGATCATGATGGCCAGCCCGCCGGCCAGCACCGGCGCGCGGTCGGCCTTCAGGCCGTTGATCTTGATGGCGTCTATGCTGCCCTGCTTGATCAGCAGCTCGCGCAATTGCTCCATGCCGTCCAGCGTGATGTCGGAGCGGCTCCAGTCGTTGATCTCCAGCACGTCGCGCAAGGAGCGCGCGGTGCCGGAGGTGCCGACGGCGAGCTGCCATTCGCTGGGCCGGTACTCATGGCGGATGCGTTGGATCTCGTTGCGCGCGGCGAGGGTCGCGTCGCGGAAATTGCTGCGCGTGAGCTTGCCGCCGGGGAAGAAGCGCAGCGTGTAGCTGACGCAGCCCAGCGGCAGGCTTTCGGTCACCAGGGCCTTGTAGTGGCTGCCGATGATGAATTCGGTGGAACCGCCGCCGATATCCACCACCATGCGTCGCTCCTTGGTGTCCGGCAGCGAGTGGGCCGCGCCCAGGTAAATCAGCCGCGCCTCTTCGCGGCCGGCGATCACCTCGATGGGGAAACCCAGCTTCTGTTCGGCCTCTTCAATGAAGGCCGCCGCATTCTTGGCGACGCGCAGCGTATTGGTGCCGACGATGCGCACCTGGCCCGACACGAAACCGCGCAAGCGCTCGCCGAAACGGGCCAGGCAAGCCAGCGCGCGCTGCTGAGTGTCTTCATCCAGATTTTTTTCGGCAGTCAGGCCGGCGCCCAGACGAACGGTTTCTTTCATCACGTCCAGCGCGTACAGCTGGTCGTCCACTACGCGGGAAACCTGCAGGCGGAAGCTGTTGGACCCCAGGTCTACGGTGGCCAATACGGTGTGGGGGGGCGTGGTGTGTGTCAAAGACACCCCTTTTCTTGTTCGATGGTTTCTGCCCGGCGCGCGCGGCGCAAAAACCCGGTGCCTCGCCTTGGCAACAAAATGGCGGTAACCGTGAAATGTTACCGCCATTTTGCCTCCCGCGTCATGTCAGGCAAGCGCCCGCCTCAGCGGCCGAGCGTCTCGCGCTTGATGGCTTCCAGCGTGGTGTGGCGGATGTCCTTGCCCTTCACCAGATAGACCACGTACTCGGAGATGTTCTTGGCGTGGTCGCCGATGCGCTCGATGGCCTTGGACATGAACAACGTGTCGATGGACATGCTGATGGTGCGCGGATCTTCCATCATGAAGGTGATCAGCTGGCGCAGCTCGGAGGCGAAGTTCTCGTCCAGCCGCATGTCTTCCTCCGCTAGCTCCAAGGCGGCGGACGGATCCAGCCGGGCAAAGGCGTCCAGCGCGCGGCGCAGCATGGCCAGCGCCACCTCGGCCATCTTTTCGATCTCGCGGAAGCGCGGCATCTGGTAGCGCTCGGACTGATGGATGGTCTTGCCCATGCGCGCGATCTTGGCCGCTTCGTCGCCGATGCGCTCCAGATCGGTGATGATCTTGATCACGGTGAACACGATGCGCAGATCGCTGGCCGCCGGCTGGCGGCGGGCGATGATGTGCAGACAGTCATCGTCGATGCCGACTTCCATCGCATTGACCAGGGCGTCCTCGGCCGCCACCTTGTCCAGACGGGCGATATCGCCGGACATCAAGGCATCGACAGCGGACAGGATCTGTTGCTCCACCAGGCCGCCCATTTGCAGCACGCGGGTACGGATGGTTTCCAGTTCCAGATCGAACTGCTTGGAAATATGCTCTGCCATGTCTGCCTCAAGGATCTTGCAAGTAAAAAGAAAATGGTAAGGCGGCAAGATGACAGTGCCGTGACATGTCTTCTCTACGCGTCGGCAAGGCGATGCCCTTACCAATTAAATCAGCTTAGCGCGGCCAGACGCCGAGGCAAGACGCGCCGCCCAATCGACACAAAAGATCGGCCAGGCAGGCGTCCGGCATCGGCTTGGCCGGCGCGCGCGCTCAGCGCAGCACGGCTACGCCGTCCTGCTTGCCCAGCAGCAGCACATCGGCGCGGCGGCGGGCAAACAAGCCGCAGGTGACCACTCCGGCGATATGGTTGATGGTTTCTTCCAGCTCCACCGGCTTCATGATCTGCAGGCCGTGCACGTCCAGGATCACATTGCCGTTGTCGGTGGTGACGCCCTGGCGCAGTTCCGGATGGCCGCCCAGGCGCACCAGTTCGCGCGCCACATAGCTGCGCGCCATCGGGATGACTTCGATCGGCAGCGGAAAAGCGCCCAGCATGGTGACGTACTTCTTCTCGTCGGCGATGCAGATGAACTCTTCGGCCACGCCGGCCACGATCTTCTCGCGGGTCAACGCCGCGCCGCCACCCTTGATCATGTGCAGGTGATGGTTGATCTCGTCGGCGCCGTCAATGTACACCGGCAGATTGTCGACTTCGTTCAGATCGAATACCGGGATGTGGTGCGCCTTCAAGCGAGCGGTGGAGGCATCGGAGCTGGACACCGCGCCCTTGATCCGGTCCTTGATGCCGGCCAGTTCCTCGATGAACAGATTGACGGTGCTGCCGGTGCCCACGCCGATAATGGCGTCTTCCGGCACGAATTCCAGCGCTTTCTTGGCAACGGCGAGTTTGAGTTGATCCTGGGTCAGCATAATGTAGCCTCCTGGCATGTTGTTGTGCCGGCCGAGTCGGCGCCCGGCATGAGCGATGATGTCCAATTATCCCACAAGCAGGCTGTCATGACAGCCGGCGGCGGGGCTAAACCGGGATCAGCAGGCAGACGGCCTGGGCCTCGATCGCCTCGCAGCGGCCAAGATAGCCCAGCTTCTCGTTGGTCTTGCCCTTGACGTTGACCGCGCCGACATCGAGCCCCAGATCGGCCGCGATATTGGCGCGCATGGCGTCGATGTGCGGCGCCAGCTTCGGCTGTTGCGCGATCAGGGTGCTGTCCACATTGATCGGCCGCCAGCCGGCGGCGCGCACGCGCGCGGCGGCCTCGCGCAACAAGACGCGGCTGTCCGCGCCCTTGAATTCCACCGCCGTATCCGGGAAATGGCGGCCGATGTCGCCCAGCGCCGCCGCGCCCAGCAAGGCGTCGGTGATGGCGTGCAGCAAGGCGTCGGCGTCGGAATGGCCCAAGAGGCCTTTCTCATGCGGAATTTCCACCCCGCCCAGAATCAGCGGCCTGCCTGCCGCCAGTTGATGCACATCGTAACCCTGCCCGATACGAAACATACTCTTCCCTTAATATTTCAATTCTGCGCTATTGTTCTCCGCGCGCGGCCAGAATGGCCTTGGCCAGGGCCAGATCGCGCGGATAGGTCACCTTGAAGTTTTGCGCATCTCCCTCCACCAGCAGCGGCTTCAATCCCTGCCGCTCCACCGCGGAAGCCTCATCGGTGATGTCGTCCACCGCGCCCTCTCCCAGCGCCCGCGCCAGCAGACCGGCGCGGAACATCTGCGGCGTTTGCGCCAGCCACAGGGCATTGCGCGGCACGGTGGCGGCGACATGGCTGTCAGCGTCCGCCCGCTTGACGGTGTCCGGCACCGGCAAGGCCAGCAGGCCGCCCACCGGATGGCCCGCCAAGGCGGCGATCAACCGCTCCACCGCCGCCACCGACAGACAGCAGCGCGCCGCATCGTGCACCAGCACCCAGTCGTCCTCGGCCGGCATCAATGCCGCCAAGCCGTTGGCCACGCTCAGGGCACGGCTGGCGCCGCCGACGCGGTGCACCTCCAGCTTGGGCAGACGCCAATCGAAATCATCAAACCATTCGTCTTGCGGCGAAATCACCACCGCCACCTTGTCTATCGCCGGCACCGCCGCCAGCGTGGCCAGCGCGTGCCACATCAGCGGCCTGCCGTTCAATTGCAGATACTGCTTGGGGCTGGGCGCGCCGAAACGGCTGCCCGATCCTGCGGCCGGCACCAGCGCAATCATTTGGGCCATGGCTCAAGCCTCCGCCGGCGCCGGGTTTTCCAGCGCGCGCCAGACGCAGCTGCCCTTGACCGTCTTGTCCAGCACGTCCAGATAGGCTTGGTGCTCGGCCAGCTCGGCCTCATTGGCGGCCCGCACTGTCAAGGGCTTGCGCTCGAAAGTCAGGTCGTGGCCGGCATGCCCGCCCGGCACCTCTACCTCGATGTCCATCGCCAGGCTTTCCTGGCCGCGGGTCATCCATAGATAGACTTCCGACAGCAGCTCACAGTCCACCAGCGCGCCGTGCAAGGTCCGGTTGGAGCGGTCGATCTCGAAACGGTCGCACAAGGCATCCAGGCTGTTGCGCTTGCCGGGGAACATGTCGCGCGCTTCGGCCAGCGTATCGATGACGTTGGCGCACAGCTTGTCGATCGGTTCCATGCCGAGCTTGGCGAATTCGGCATTCAGAAAGCCGACGTCGAACGGCGCGTTGTGGATGATCAGCTCGGCGTCGCGCAGGAAATCCGCAATTTCCGCCGCCACTTTGGCATACACCGGCTTGCCTTCGAGGAACTCCAGCGAAATGCCGTGCACGCGCTGGGCCTCGGGATCGATCGGACGCTCCGGGTGGATGTAAAGATGCAGATGCTTGCCGGTGAGCTTGCGGCCAACCATTTCCAGACCGGCGAATTCGATGATGCGGTGGCCCTGATTCGGGTCGAGACCGGTGGTTTCGGTATCGAGGATAATCTGTCTCATGCTGCTTCCCGGCCGCCGCGCCAAGGCGCGGCGGCTGCTTGTTGCTGGCTCAGACCGAAGTAACGCCCTTATTGGCGAGCTGGTCGGCTCTTTCATTGAATTCGTGGCCGGAATGGCCCTTGACCCAGCGCCACTCCACTTCCAGGTGGCGATTGCGCTCGGCATCCAGTTGCTGCCACAGATCGGCGTTCTTCACCGGCTCCTTGGACGCGGTCTTCCAGCCGCGCGCCTTCCAGCCGTGTATCCACTCGGAAATGCCCTTCTGCACGTATTGCGAGTCGGTATAGACCACCACTCGGCACGGCCGGTTCAACGCGGCCAGGCCGCGGATCACTGCCATGATTTCCATCCGGTTGTTCGTGGTGCCGCGCTCGCCGCCGAACAGCTCTTTTTCCTTGCCCTTGAAGCGCAACAGCGCCCCCCAGCCGCCGGGGCCGGGATTGCCCTTGCAGGCGCCGTCGGTATAAATCTCAACCTTGTCGTCAGTCGTCATGCTGTCTCGTTCAATGGCAGGACGATGCGCCGTCCCGCTCGTTTGTTTCCGGTGCCTTGTGCGTGTGCTGGCGTTCATTGCCCGCCACCACCCCCAAAGCGCCCTTGTTCTTGACCGCCTGTTTCCAGGCCGGCGTAATCAAGCGCATGCCGCGCTGGCGCTTGACCGCCTCGATGCCGTATACCCCGGCCGCCAGCGGCCACCAGCGCTCGCCGACATCTTCCAGAAAATCGCAGCGCGACAGCCAGTCCTGACGCGAGAACGGCGGCGCGTAAGCCAGAAAGGCCGCCTCTTCCAGCTCCAAATCCAGCAAAGCCAACCAGTCCTTGATCCGCAACTGGGTAAAAAAGTTGCCGTTCCACGGCGCAGATTCCTTGCCCTGGATCAGCCGACGCACGCCCCACAAGGACAGCGGATTGAAACCGGTCAGAATCAGCCGGCCCTCCGGCATCAGCACGCGGTCGGCCTCGCGCAGCACCTGGTGCGGCAGGGTGGTAAAATCCAGAACATGAGGCATGACCAGCAAATCCAGGCTGCGGGTCTCAAACGGCAGGAAGGCCGGGTCGCAACGCACGTCCACCTCGCCATGGCCAGCCACCCGGCACTGCCAGGGAATGCGATTGCCGCGCAGACAGTCCATCTCCGGCACGCCCACCTGCACCGCATGGTAGCCGAAGGCGTCGGCCACCGCCCGCTCGAAGTATTCCTGCTCGCGCGCCAGCAGATAACGGCCCAGTTCGGTGCCGGTCAGCCAGCCGCCAAACGAATTTTTCATTGAGGAAGGCCTTATGGCAGCCACATTTAGCATCACCCCGATCGGGGCTTTCTCAGACAATTATATCTGGCTTTTGCAGCAAGGCGCGCGCGCCGTCGCGGTGGACCCCGGCGAAGCCGCGCCGCTGCTGGGCCATCTGCGGTCGCACGGCCTGCAGCTCGAAGCCATCCTGGTCACCCACCACCACGCCGATCATTGCGGCGGGCTGGCGGAACTGAAGCAGGCATGGCCGGATGCGATTGTCTATGGCCCAGCCGGCATCGCTGGCGTCGACATCCCGCTGATGGAAGGCGACACCGTGTCGCTGAGCATGGGCGAGGCCTGTGTGTTGGCCGTGCCCGGCCACACCCTGGACCACCTGGCATATCGGTTTGACGATGCGCTGTTTTGCGGCGACACGCTATTCGCGGCTGGCTGCGGCAGGCTGTTTGAAGGCACAGCTGCGCAGATGCTGTCTTCGCTGAAAAAACTGGCCGAGCTGCCGCCGCAAACCAAAGTTTATCCAGCGCACGAATATACCTTGTCGAATTTGCGCTTCGCGCTGGCCGCGGACCCCGCCAATCCCGTGCTGGCCATGCGTCTGAGCCGTGATCAGGCGCTGCGCGATCGCGGCCAGCCGACCCTGCCGAGCACCATCGCGCTGGAAACAGCCAGCAACCCGTTTTTGCGCTGCAACACCGCCGGCATCCGCCAAAGCCTGCTGGCACAAGGCGCGCAGGCCGGCGACGACGAGACGGCCGCTTTCGCCCGGCTGCGCGCCTGGAAGGATGTTTTTCGCCCATGAACCGCATGCGAAATAAGTAACTTCACTAGTCTTGGCCACGACTTCCTTTACAGACGGGCCGGATAGTCTATTAACAATGAAAGCGCATGAAATTATTTGGTTTTTTGAATTGACACCCCCCATGCGCATGTTTAGCATCAGCCGAAATCTGAATTACGGGCTCGTCTGCATGAAACGCTTCACTCCATTGGCACTTAGCGTGTCTCTCGCATTGCTGTTCGCATCGCCGGCCAAGGCCGCCGCGGTCGATCAGCCACCGGCTTCGCCAGTGGACGAAGCGCAGGCTGCCGGCCTGGACATGATGCTGATGAACTCCAGCCTGCTGCGCAATGGCGACGACGTATGGAAACGGGTGCGCGAAGGCTTCCAGCTGGATGAAGTCAACGCCGACGTGATACGCCGCCAGGAACGCTTCTACGCCAGCCGCCCGGAATATTTCAAACGCACGCTGGACCGCAGCCGCAAATACCTGTTCCACATCATGAACGAGGTGGAGCGCCGCGGCATGCCGACCGAAATCGCGCTGCTGCCCATGGTGGAAAGCGCCTTTGTGCCCACTGCCAGCTCACGCGTCGGCGCCGCCGGCCTGTGGCAGTTCATGCCGGCCACGGGCCGCCACTACGGACTGGAACAGACCTGGTGGTATGACGGCCGCCGCGACGTGATGGACGCCACGCGCGCCGCCTTGGACTATCTGCAGATCCTGTACGCGCAGTTTGGCGACTGGAACATGGCGCTGGCGGCCTACAACTGGGGCGAAGGCAATCTGGCCCGTTCCATGGCCAGGGTGCAGGCCACAGGTCAGACCCCGACCTACGAAAACGTCCGCATGCCGAATGAGACGCGCAACTACGTGCCCAAGCTGCTGGCGGTGCGCAATATTCTGGCCAACCCGGAAAAGTACGGCGTCCATCTGGATAAATTCCCCAACAAGCCGTACTTCGTCGCCGTTTCCACCGGCAAGCACATGAACATCGACATCGCCGCCAAGCTGGCGGGGATTTCCGTGGCCGAATTCAAAGAGCTGAATCCGGCCTTCAACCTGCCGGTGTTCGCGTACAAAGCCGGCCGCCAGATGCTGCTGCCCGCCACCAAGATCGACAAATTCCAGGCCAATCTGGATAAATGGGACAAGCCCCTGCTGACTTGGGAAGTGTATCTGCCCAAGGGCGATGAAAGCCCGACGGCCATCGCCAGCCAGCACGGCATGAGCACCAGCCAGCTATTGGCGGCCAACCGCATCGGCGGCAACACGCTGAAGGCCGGGCAGCCGGTATTGGTGGCGATGAACCCGCGCCTGAATGACGGCCAGTCGCTGGAGTCGGTGGATACGCCGCTGCCGGACACATCGGCAGGCCAAACCATGCTGGCCAAGGCAGATGACATGTCCGCCGCGCCTATCCAAGTCGCCGCTGCGGTGCCGGCACAACAGAACGCCTTGATCGCACAAGCTGCCCAGCCCGCCGAACCGGCCGTCACCCCTGCGGTCGAGATCGACGCCAGCAAAGCCGCTCGCCAGACTGTCATGATCGCCAGCGCGACAAACGATGATGCCGCGCCAGCCCGTTCGTTGACCACGCGCAGCCTGGACAGCTACACCGTAGCCAGCGGCGACACGCTATACAGCATCGCCCGCCGCAGCAACCTGAGCGTGGACGAGCTGAAAGCCTTGAACCAGCTGGATGGCAATCTGGTGCAGGTGGGCCAGCAATTGCGGCTGAAAAATCCCGCATCCACGGACTTCCAACTGGCGAGCAATGCTAGCAGCGCAGGCTCCGACCCGGCGCTGATCAAGGTCAGCGACAATCGCTCGCCAGCGTCTGCGCACAGCACCGAATACGTGGTCCAGCGCGGCGACACCCTGTACAGCATCGCCCGCCGCTTCGGCGTCAGCCACTATGATATCCACCGCCTGAACGGCAGCCGCCAGACTAGCCATCTGCAGCCGGGGCAAAAGGTCAAGATCGTCGGCCTGTAATCGCTATCGAGAAAAAATGGCCCGGAGTTTCCGGGCCATTTGCTTTTTACATTTAGCGACGCCAGCCGCGCCTCGCAGCGCCGCTCAGCAAAGACAGTACACCAGCGATCGGCTCTTAACGCCGGCGCGATCCGCTCAGCCGCCGCACCAAGCTTCGCGCAGGCGGCGGCGCCTCGATCAGCCGCGGCAGAATCTCCTGCAACTGGCATCGCAACGCCTCCACCGTCAACGACAACTCCGCCACCAGCCAGTGGCAATGCGTGGGCTGGCGCATGCGCGCAGGATTGTCCGCCGCCGGCAGCGGATCGGCCAGCAGCTGCGGCTGATTGAACCGCAAGGCATGCGCGGCGCGCAACAGCGTGCGGACAATTGCCCGCCGCGGCGAGCGATCCTCGGCCAGCGCCGGCGTGGTGGCGGCCACCTCGTCCATCCGGTCCAGCAGCGTCCAGACGCCGCGCTGGCAGCGCTGCACCTGATCCAGCTGGCGATGCGTCATGGCCGCCTCCTGCGTCACCGCTGCCAGCAAGCCGCGCATGCGGATCAAGCGCGAGTTGAACTGATCCAGCGCCGCATCGCCCTCCACCGGCAAACGGCGCGCGATGCGGTTATAAAGCAAGGCCGCCTCACGCAGATTGTCGGCCAGCAGGAAACGCCAGCTGTCTATCGCGCGCAGCGGCAGCGTGGCGGCCGCCGCCATGCCGATCAGCGAGCCAATCAGCACATTGCAGCTGCGCCATAGCGCCTCGTTGATCGATTCGTCGCCCAAGCCGCCGACGATCACCAGCGTGATGCCGGTCAGCAGCGCCAGATAGCCTCCTTTGCCCTGGGCATGCCAACTGCTCAGGGCAATCACCAGCAACATCCAGCCATAACACAGCCATGGCGAGACGCCATGCAGCAGGATGGCGATCAGGCCAGCCAGCGCGCCCAGCAGCGAACCGCCCATCCGCTCCAGCGCCTTGCGCCGCACCCCGCCCCAATGCGGCACGCCGCCCAGCACGATCAATATCGTCACCAGCATCCAGCCGCCGTGCGGGATGCCGCTGAAAATCACCAGCGCCAGACCCAGCAGGAAAGCCAGCAACACGCGCAGCACATGCACCTGGCGCGCGTAACGGTTCAGGTAGTACGGCACCACCAGCACCCGCCAAGGATGTTGCCATCGGTTCATCGCGCTACTCCGGATTGCGGCTGTCCAGCCAGATCGTCACCGGGCCATCATTGACCAGGCTGACTTGCATGTCGGCGCCAAACACGCCCGTCGGCACCGGCTTGCCGAGCGCAGCCGACAACGCCGCGACGAAGCGCTCGAACATCGGCTGCGAAATTTCGCCGCGCGCCGCGCGCGAATACGATGGGCGATTACCCTTTTTCACGCTGGCATACAAGGTGAACTGGCTGACCGCCAAAGCCTCGCCGCCGCAATCCTGCAGGCTGCGGTTCATCACGCCCGCTTCGTCGTTGAACACGCGCAATTGGCTGATCTTGCGCACCAGCCACTCGATATCGGCGGCGCCATCGGCCTCCTCCACACCCACCAGGAGCAGCAAACCGCCGCCGATCTCGCCCGTGGTTCTGCCATCCACCGTCACCGCGGCGCGGCTCACTCTCTGCACCAATACCCGCATGCCAACTTTTCCATGATTGATTGATCGCTTCCATTCTATCCAAATCCGCCGCGGAGGACGCGACTCGCCCGGCTTCCGGTACAATAGCCGTCCCACTCGCCAAGGATTAGCTGCATGTTGATGCTGATTTCTCCGGCCAAAACGCTGGACTACCAAACGCCACCCGCCGTGAACCGCTACAGCCAGCCGGATCTGCTCGACCATAGCGCCGAGCTGGTCCGGGTGCTGCGGCAGAAAAGCCCGCTGGACATCGCCAAACTGATGGACATCAGCGATGCGCTGGCCACCTTGAATGTCGGCCGTTACGCCGACTGGCAGCCCTCGTTCACGCCGGCCAACGCCAAGCAGGCGATCTACGCCTTCATGGGCGATGTCTACGAGGGATTGGACGCCGCCTCGCTGAACGAGACATCAATCGATTATCTGCAAGCGCATCTGCGCATCCTGTCCGGCCTGTACGGCGTCTTGCGTCCGCTGGACCTGATGCAGGCCTACCGCCTGGAAATGGGCACCCGGCTGGCCAACAGCCGCGGCAAGAATCTGTATGAGTTCTGGGGTGAAATCGTCACCGGCAAGCTCAACGAACAATTGGAAACCCTGGGCCAGCGCACCCTGGTCAACCTGGCTTCCGACGAGTATTTCAAGTCGGTCAAACCCAAGGCCTTGAACGCCGCCATCGTCACCCCGGTGTTCCAGGACAAGAAAAATGGCCAGTACAAGATCATCAGCTTCTACGCCAAACGCGCGCGCGGACTGATGGCGCGCTGGGCGGCGGAACGTGGCGTGACCGATCCGCAGCAACTGCGCGGCTTCGATAGCGAGGGCTACGCCTTCGATGCCGCGGCCTCAGGCGAACTCACCTGGGTATTCCGACGCGATCATGCCTGATTAGGCGAATCCAAACATCATCATTATGATCATGCTTTTATTCGAAAGAACAAAAGCATGATCTCCACCCGCCTTGCCACACCGGTCGACACCGCGGCGCTGGCCGAGTTGTTCTACCGGATCGACCTGCACTATTTCGGCCCCGAGCGCGCCAATCGCGAAGCCTCTGCCCGCTATGCGGCGCGCAATCTTTTCCAGCCGCACTGCGGGGTACAGGTCATGCTGGCGGAGCGAGACGGCCAGGCCATAGGCCTCGCCACCTTCTCCCTGCTGTATCCGGCGCCGGAATACAGCGGCCAGCTGTATATGAAAGACCTGTTCACGCTTGAGGAAGCCCGTGGCAGCGGCGCCGGCAAGGGGCTGCTGCTCGCGCTGGCCCAGACGGCCGTCCACCACGGCTGCCAGCGGCTGGATTGGACTGCAGAACGGGGCAATCAGGACGCTGTGGACTTTTATCATCACATCGGCGCACGCATTGTCGAGGACAAAATTTACTACCGGATTGACGGCGAAGTGCTGCGCGCTTTCGCCGAAGCAAGCCTTTGATCCGCCACGCTACATTTGTTCACACTTCTGCGCGATGAAAATCGGTTACAGCATGCCTAACTTTGACTAAACGCATGCCAAACGAATTTCCTTCTCCCTACAATCGATTGTTCCGATTGCAAGCGATAGGCGGGAGTCGTTGAATGAAAAAGAATTTCCCGGTCACGGGAATGGAGCGGCGTTTTGAAAGCGGGCTGATCGTCTCCAAGACCGACCTCAAAGGCATCGTCACCCACGTCAACGACGCCTTTATCGAAATCTCCGGCTTCAGCCGGGAAGAACTCTTGAGCAGCAGCCACAACATCGTCCGCCATCCGGACATGCCACCCATCCTGTTTGAAGACCTCTGGCGCACCTTGCAGCGGCAATCGCCCTGGCGGGGCCTGGTCAAGAACCGCTGCAAAAACGGCGACCACTACTGGGTGGACGCGCTGGTGGTGCCGGTCAGGGAGGCAGGACAATTGACCGGCTATATGTCGGTCCGCTCGCCGGCCCGGCGCGAGGCCATCGCCCAAGCGGAGCGCTTCTACCCGCAATTGCTGCAAGGCGCCAGCCTGCCGCGGCGCCAACGTCATGGCGTGGAAGAAAACGTGATGCGCCGCCTCTTCGCCGCCGCCTTATTCCTCGCCCTGCTCAGCCAGGCCGCGCTCGCTGGCAATGCCGCAGCCTGGCTGGCCGGCGGCCTGGGCGCGCTGGCGGTCGCGCTGTGGCAGGGTTTCGAGCTATGGCGCGGCCGGCGCCAGCGCCAATTGCTGCTGGCCTGTGAAAACATCGCGGAAGGCCGCCTCGACCAGCCCTTGTCCATCAACGGGCGTGGCGAAAGCGGCAGGCTGGAAAGCGCGCTGGCCTGCATGCAGGTGCATTTGAAGGTGGTGATAGACGAACTGCAGATGACCGCGCGCGAGCTGGAACAAGACGCGCGGCAATTGAATGGCACGCTGCATGGCGTGGTTGAGCGCGTGGCGGCAGGCGCAGGCAATATGGATAGCATGTGCGCGGCCATCGAACAACTGTCCGGCTCCATCGAGCAAGTGGCCAGCCATGCCGGCGATACCGCCAAGCTGAGCCAGTCATCCAGCGCCACGCTGAGCCACAGCGCCGGTCAGATGGCCCTGGCCAGCGAACTCAGCGCCGCCACCGTCGACACCGTCAACCGCGCGCAGGACTCGATCCAGTCGCTGACCGGATCGATAGGCAGCATCAACCAGGTCGCGCAGGCCATTCACGAGATCGCCGAGCAAACCAACCTGCTGGCATTGAATGCCGCCATCGAAGCCGCCCGCGCCGGCGAAACCGGCCGCGGCTTCGCCGTGGTGGCGGACGAGGTGCGCAAACTGGCGGAACGCACCAGCATCAGCACCGGAGAAATCAAGCAACTGGTGGCGCGGGTGCGCCAGGCATCCGACGCCAGCGTGGAAGCGATGCACAAGGTGTGCAATGAGACCCACGCCGGCAGCACGGCGCAGCAGGAAACCCATGCCCGGTTGGAAGACATTCTGGCTGCGGCCCACCGCGTCAGCGCCATGATGCAGGATATCGCCGCCACCAATAGCCAGCAGTCGGCTACCGCCAGCCAGTTGACGGGACAAATGCAGGACATCGTCCAACAGCTGGAAGCCACACATCGCCACATCGACAACGCGCATGGCACCGTGTCCGACTTCAACCGCCGGGCGCAGCGCCTCAGCCGCATGGCTGCGCATTTTCAGCTGGATGGTCAGGACGCGTGAAGCGCGGCAGAAATGCAAAAAACCGAAGCTTAGGCTTCGGTTTTTTGTTTTTTGGTTGCGGGGGCAGGATTCGAACCTACGACCTTCGGGTTATGAGCCCGACGAGCTACCAGACTGCTCCACCCCGCGTCTGAAATCTGTTCTGCGCTGTGTTTCGTGCAGAGGAGTGAACTATAAGCCAATCCATCCGGCGCGTCAATACTTTCAACTAAAGAATTTTAAACGACCGCCCAACCGCCCATTCATACTCTTTAACAGATGCCGACCCCAAACACATAAGCCATCAACAAAAGCGCGCTACATTGACATCGTGGTCGGCAGCATAGCGAAAGCGACTCTGCTCTGCCTCTTGGTTGAACTGCCATTTGACCGAGCGTGCGAAACGACCTTGTGCATTTTGACGGGTGTTGCAATCTGTTCGCGACTGCCAGCGTGGGCAGAACGGCGATGCCTGTTCTCCTAAGTGTTCATCACGGAACTTCGGGCCGCTTTGTGCGGCCCTCTTTTTTTGTCTAGTCACTTAAGAGAAGGCAGCCAGTATACCCGTATTGGATATGCAGTGCCAAGCCTGCCCGCTATGCCGCCCATGCCGCTTGGCGATCCCCCATGCGACGGCGCAGCAACCAAGTCACCGCCATCAGGCCGCCATACACGGCATAACTGATCCACGGCAACACCAGAATCGAACGCTCAACCGGCCAACGCCAGGCCAGCCAGCTGCGCAGCAGCATCTCCAATACCAGTCCGCATCCCCACAAAGCCGTCATCGCGCGCATGCCGCGCCGGAACTGCGCCTGTTGCCACAGCCGTTCGCAATGCGCCCGCCCCTCCTCATGCTGACGCTCAATCGTGGCGCGCGCCAGGTAAAACACCAGCGGCCTGGGCAATAGCAGCGACAGCAGAAAAGCCACGCCAAACAAACCGGACAGCAGCGACTCGCGCAGCAACAGCATTTTCTCGCTCCCGCCCAGCGCCATGGCCGCCAGAGACAATACGATGCCCAGCAGGACCATCATGCTCAGCGCGTCGACCCGACGGTCGCGCCACAGCTCCCAGCCGCTCCACAGCAAGGGCGGAACGGCGGACAGCAATAAGCCGCCCATTTCGCCCCAGTGCGGCTTGCCCCAGCGATAACACAACCAGGGCAGCAGGAAATTGACGATCAACTCCAGCAGCAATCGGCTTCGGCGCGCCATGGCAACCCCTTCGGCTAAAACTGTCAAACTGCCGTTTTTCCATGCCGGCGTCAACAAAAGCGAAGCCCCGCGCGAGCGGGGCTGGTTTTTCTTTTGCCCACGCGGGGCCGAACACGGTATCAGGCTGCGGCCTGGATGAACCCATTGGCGGGATACATCGCGCTGGCCATGCCCAGCGCAGACCGGAACGTCACTTCGAACATCTTGCCGACCTGGCGGATGCTGACCACTTCGTAGTGGACAACGCCGCCGCTGTCTTTGTATTCGAACACCTTGTAGCCGGGTTTCAGCTGCGAAATCTTCATTATGGTTTCCTTATTCTTTTTTTAAACAAAACAAGCGCATATAAGTTTTTTAGTCGCTGTCGGCTGAGGAAAGTTCCCGCACCGACAACTTGCCGGCACAGACCGACAGTAGCAGGCCACGATGACAGCACCGTTAAGGCCCTGCCCGCCGCGCCGGCATCCCGCATGCCTTTGACTGCAGCGCGCCGGAGCGCAGAGACAGCGGGAGGCAGGCATTGGCGGTTTCAAGCAGCGCGGGGACTCTGCTTGCCGGAAAGCAAAGCCCCAGCTACCAATATGGTCGCTGGGGCCGCGTTAACCAAGTGGAATTAACTTAACTGGTAATACTACTTATTTACCATGATCCAGATCAAAAACGCTAGCTGAAATTGATCAGCCGACGCGCATGCCGGGCTTGACGCCCGCATCCGCGTCCAGCAGGAACAGGCCCTCGCTGTCGTCCACGCCGGACGCGCAGACGATCATGCCCTGCGACACGCCGAAACGCATTTTGCGTTCTGCCAGATTGGCGACCACGATCACATGGCGGCCCACCAGTTTTTCCGGCTCCTGATACGCCTTGCGGATGCCGGAGAAGATGTTGCGCTTCTCGAAGCCCAGATCGACGGTGAACTGCAGCAGCTTGTCCGAGCCTTCGACGAAATTGCATTCCAGCACCTTGCCGACGCGCAGGTCCAGCTTGGCGAAGTCGTCGATCTTGATGGTTTCGGCCAGCGGCTCATGCGCGGCCGCTGCCGGGGTATCTTGGGTAGCTTGCATATTCTGTTTGTTCGCTTCTATCAGTTTGTCGATCAGCGCCGGGTCGATGCGCTGCATCAGGTGCTGGTAGGTTTGGATCTTCTTGCCCAGCAGCAGGGTTTGCGCATCGCTCCAGGACAACGGCGCTACGTCCAGGAAGGCTTCCACGCCTTCGGCCAGCTTGGGCAATACCGGCTTCAGGTAGATGGTCAGCAGACGGAAGGCGTTGATCAGCACGGTGCAGACTTCCTGCAGGCGCGCGTCCTGGCCTTCCTGCTTGGCCAGTTCCCACGGCTTGTTGGCATCCACGTAGCCGTTGACTAGATCGGCCAGCGCCATCACGTCGCGCAGCGCCTTGGCGTATTCGCGCGCCTCGAAGGCGGCGGCCAACTCGTCGGAGGCGGCTTGCAGCTTGGCCAGGATGTCCATGTCCGCCACGCTGGCGGCCAGTTGGCCATCAAAGCGTTTGGCGATGAAGCCAGCGGAGCGGCTGGCGATGTTGACGAACTTGCCCACCAGGTCGGAGTTGACCCGCGCCACGAAGTCGTTCAGGTTGAGGTCGATGTCCTCGATGCGGCCGTTCAGCTTGGCGGCGATGTAGTAGCGCATCCACTCCGGATTCAGGCCGCAGTCCAGGTAGCTCTTGGCCTGAATGAAGGTGCCGCGCGACTTGGACATCTTCTGGCCGTCCACGGTCAGGAAGCCGTGGGCGAACACGCCGGTCGGCGCGCGCAGGCCGGAGTAGTTCAGCATCGCCGGCCAGAACAGGGCGTGGAAGTACAGGATGTCCTTGCCGATGAAGTGGTACATCTCGGTCTGGCTGTCCTTGGCGAACCACTCGTCGAAGTTCAGGTTCAGGCGCTCGCACAGATTCTTGAAGCTGGCCATGTAGCCGATCGGCGCGTCCAGCCACACATAGAAATACTTGCCCGGCGCGCCCGGAATCTCGAAGCCGAAGTAAGGCGCGTCGCGGCTGATGTCCCAGTCCTGCAGGCCGCCGCCTATCCATTCGTTCATCTTGTTCAGCGATTCCGGCTGCAGATGCGGCTGCTCCACGCCGTCGCTGCGCTTGCTGCTGCCGCTGGTCCAGGCTTTGAGGAAGTCGGCGCACTCGCCCAGACGGAAGAAATAATGCTCGGAAGTCTTCAGCACCGGCTTGGCGCCGGACACCGCCGAGTACGGATTCTTCAGCTCGGTCGGCGCGTAGGTGGCGCCGCACACTTCGCAGTTGTCGCCGTACTGATCCTTGGCGGAACACTTCGGGCACTCGCCCTTGACGAAACGGTCCGGCAGGAACATCTGCTTTTCCGGATCGAACAGCTGCTCGATGGTGCGGCAGGCGATCTTGTCGTCGGCCTTCAGTGCCAGGTAGACCTGCTCCGCCAGCGCCTTGTTTTCCGGGCTGTTGGTGCTGTAGTAGTTGTCGTGGCCGATCAGGAAACCCTGCGAATCGGCAAGGTGCAGCTCGCGCACCTCGTTTACCAGCTGCTCGGGAGTGATGCCGCGCTTCTCGGCGGCCAGCATGATGGGCGCGCCGTGGGTATCGTCGGCGCACACGTAGTAGCACTCGTGTCCGCGCATCTTCTGGAAGCGCACCCAGATATCGGTCTGAATCTGCTCCAGCATGTGGCCCAGGTGCAGCCCCGCGTTGGCATAAGGCAGCGCGCTGGTCACCAGAATCTTGCGTTTGGTCATTCGGATCATTCCCTGATTGGCAATCTCAAGCGATCGATTATAGAGACAGAACGGGCGGGCGGCCAACGCCGACGCACCCCATCAAAAGCGCAAGCCCGGAACGCTGGGCGGCCGGGCTTGCGAACATGGCGATGATGAAGATCAGGCGCCTTGGCTGGCCAGCACGCCCTGCGGCTCGGTCGGCGCAGCGCGCTCGGCCATGGCGACGCCGACCATCTTGCGGCCCAGCATCACATAAAGCAGCGAGAAGCATAGCGCCAGCGCGGTATAGCCGCCCAAGCCTGTCGCCTGGTAAACCTGGCGGAACAGCTCGATGCCCACCGCGTAGCCTGCCATCGACAGCATGCTCATGCTGGCGGAAATCGTGCCGCGGCCGGCCGCGTCGCACGACATCAGCGCAAAGCGGTACAGCACGCCGAAGGCCATGCCCTCGCCGAAGGCCATCAGGCTCATGCCGGCCACCATCCAATATTGCGGCACGGACGAGAACGCCACGCCGGCAGCCATCAGCGCCAGGCCGCCGACGATGGGCCACATGCCCACCAGCGCGGAGCGGCCCAGCGGCCAGCGGTCGGCGATCACGGCCAAGGCCAGGTTGCCGGCGATCAGGCCGCCGAACACCGGGATCTGCATCAGACCGTACTCCACCGTGCTCATGCCCAGATCGCGCACCAGCAGCACCGGCGACAGCGCGATCCAGCCCATCAGCGGCAGCGCCAGCAGGGGGATGCACAGCGCGGACAGCACAAAGCGGCCATGGCTGAACACTTTCATATAGTCGCGGCCCATGCGGGACAGCGGCAGCTTTTCATGGCTGGGCTGAACGGTTTCCGGCATGCGGAAAAACAGGCCCAGCAAAGCCAGCAGCGACAGCGCCGCGATGAACAGGAAGCCGCTGCGCCACGGCGCCAGCTCGATCAGGGCCGCGCCGGCCAGCGGGCCGACCAGCGGCGCGATCAGCGCCACATTGGCCATCAGCGCCGTCACGCGCACGGCGGCGGTCTCCTCGAACGACTCCTGCAGCGAGGCATAGCCGACGGCATTGATGAAGCACAGGCCTATGCCCTGCAGCAGGCGCAGCGCGATGAAGGCTTCGATGGAGCTGACCAGATAAGTGGCCAGGCACATCACGGTGAAGTAAGCCACGCCGAACAGCAGCACCGGACGGCGGCCGATGCGGTCGGACAGCGGACCGGTCAGCCAGGCCAGCAGCGCGCCGCCGGCCAGGAAGGCGGTCATCGAGGACGGCGCCCAGGAGGCGTCCACCAGAAACTCGCGGGTGACCGACAGCATGGCGGGCTGCACCATATCGTTGCAGATGTAGACAGCGAATTCGAACAGGACCAGGGCCAGCGGGAACAGCAGGTTGGACCAGGTGAGTTTGGCGTGTTTGGACTGCATAAAGCGGGAAATGCCTTTCTTTGACAAAGAACAGGGCCCGCGGCCTGACGGGGCCGAGCCTTGGAGGCGCTAGCACCGCGCCGGGAAAACCGGCCATTTTACGCCAGCAGCCGGTTTATATCAAAAAAAACTGATAGACATCAGCTGCTTCCGAGCGGCATCCTTCCGTTTCGCCCCCTGACAAACGAGGCGCGCTGGCGCGATACCGCGCGCACGGCGCCGCAATCCGGCGTAAAATACGCGCAAACATCCATCGCGTACCCAGCATGTTCTCCAAACTCACCCGGCTATTCGGCGGCCAAGCCGACGCGGCCAAGCAGAACGAAACCATGGCACAGCTCGAAACTCAGATCCTGGAAACCCTGAAGCCCTTGCTCGACGCCAACACCGGCAAGAGCTATATCGCGGCCAAGAATGTCAAAAACCTGCAATGCGGCGACGCCGAAATCAGCCTGGACGTGGTGCTGGGCTACCCGGCCAAGAGCCAGTTCGACCGGGTCCGCCAGCAGTTTGAACAGGCGCTGGCGCCGCTGGCCGCGGGCCGTGCCGTCACAGTCACGGTCTCCAGCCAGATTGTCAGCCACTCCGCCCAGCGCGGCGTGCCGCTGCTGCCCGGCGTGAAAAACGTGATCGCCGTCGCCTCCGGCAAGGGCGGCGTCGGCAAGTCCACCACCGCGGCCAACCTGGCGCTGGCGCTGTCCGCCGAGGGCGCGCGCGTCGGCCTCCTGGACGCCGACATCTATGGCCCGTCGCAACCGTTGATGATGGGCCTGCAAGGCCAAAAGCCGGAAGCGGTGGACGGCAAACTGATCCCGCTGTCCAATCACGGCGTGCAAACCATGTCCATCGGCTACCTGGTGGACCCGGACCAAGCCATGGTGTGGCGCGGCCCGATGGTCAGCCAGGCGCTGCAGCAGCTGCTCAACGACACCCGCTGGGACGATCTGGACTATCTGGTCATCGACATGCCGCCGGGCACCGGCGACATCCAGCTGACGGTGTCGCAAAAAGTGCCGGTCACCGGCGCGCTGATCGTCACCACGCCGCAGGACATCGCCCTGCTGGACGCGCGCAAGGGCGTCACCATGTTCCAGAAGGTGGGCGTGCCGATTCTGGGCCTGGTGGAAAACATGGCCATCCACATCTGCTCGAACTGCGGCCACGCCGAGCACATCTTCGGCGAAGGCGGCGCGGCGAAAATGGCGCAGGACTTCGGCGTGGAGCTCTTGGGCTCGCTGCCGCTGGACCTGGCCATCCGCCTGGCGGCGGACGAAGGCAAGCCCAGCGTGGCGGCCGACCCTGACGGCAAGCCGGCCGAGCTGTACCGCGCCATCGCGCGCCGCGTGGCGGTGAAGGTGGGCGAAAAGGCTCAGGATTTCTCCGGCAAGTTCCCCAAGATCGTCATCCAGAACAACTGAGCGGCAATATGATTGCGATGTACGACTCCGGCCTGGGCGGGCTGTCGGTATGGCGCGCGGTGCGCGCCGCCCTGCCCGCCTGGCCGATCACCTATCTGGCCGACCAGGCCTATTGCCCGTATGGCCCGCGCAGCCGCGAGGAAATCATAGACCGCGCGCTGACCGTGGGCCGCTACCTGATCAGCCAGGGCGCCACCATCCTGGTGGTGGCCTGCAATACCGCCACCACCGCCGCCATCAGCGCGCTGCGCGAGGAGTTCACGCTGCCCATCGTCGGCATCGAACCGGCGATCAAACCGGCGGCGGCGATGAGCCGCACCGGCCGCATCGCCGTGCTGGCCACCGAGTACACGCTGGCCAGCGACCGCGTCAAAACGCTGCTGGACGCGCATGCCGGCGACGTGGACGTGCTGCGCCGCGCCGGCCACGGCTGGGTGGAGCAAGTCGAAGCCGGCGAGCTGTCCGGCGAGCGCACCCGCGCGCTGGTGCGCCGCGTGGTGGAGCCGCTGCTGGACGAAAACATCGACCATATCGCCCTGGGCTGCACCCACTATCCTTTTCTGGAACCGCTGATCCGCGAAGTGACCGGCGATGCGATCCGGTTGTACGATCCGGCCGAGGCCATCGCACGCCGCGTGGCGGACCTGATCCAGCAGCATGGCTTCGACAGCCAGGCCGATGGCTACTGCCGCTTCATCACCACGGCGGAGGACGCCGGCGAAATGGCCTTGCGCCTGCCGCAGCTGATAGGCCAGCCCTTCCCGGTGGAATCGGTGCCGCTGGCCTGATTGAGTTCTGCCCAAGCTACAGGCAGCAGGCTAGAATCATGCCGTTTTCCTTCGCCACCGGACATCATCGTGAAAACCACCTCTCTATTGCTCTTGCTGGCGGCCCTCAGCCTGCCGGCGCTGGCCCAACCGTCCTGCACCGACGCCGCCGCCCAGGCCAATCGCCAAAGCGGCAACAAGCTCGATACGGCGGAACTCAGCGACGCCCTGCTCAGCCTGAACCGCGACGGCCGCCTGCCGGATAAATTCGTCACCAAGCGCCAAGCCCAAGACGCTGGCTGGAAGCCCGGGCGCAGCCTGTGGAGCGTGCCGGCGCTGAAGGGCAAGTCCATCGGCGGCGACCGCTTCGGCAATTACGAAAAGCGGTTGCCAGCCGGCAAGTGGCAGGAGGCCGACCTGAACTATAAAGGAGGCAAGCGCGGCGCCTACCGCCTGGTATTCAGCAAGCAAGGCCTGCGCTATGTCAGCGTCGATCACTACAACAACTTCATCGAGGTGGCGCCATGCCGCTAACCGTGTGCGAACTGCATCACATCCGCAGCCTGGATCAATTGTTCGACGAACTCAGCCGACAACTGAAGCTGCCAGGCCATTTCGGCCGCAATCTGGACGCCTTGTACGACAGCCTGGCCAACGACGTGGCCGGACCGTTCGAGCTGGTTTGGCGCGATACGGCCGAGGCGCAAAAGGCTCTAGGCGCCGACACCTACGCCACCATTCTGGAAATCCTGGAAACCGTGGCGGAAGAACGGGGGGACATTACGCTGGACATCCACCACTGAGCGTCGGCGATGTTGTCGGCACACTACACAGGCAGCTCGCGCTGCCCTTTTTATTGCGCAAAAGACGCCAAAAAACCCAAAAATCATTTTATGGCAAGCCATAAAAATCCCAGGGCATTAAAAACGCAAACCACATTCGAATGTGAAAAGCAATTACTGAAATCCTGCCAAGACAAGCTCCAGCTAACGCACTATAATCGTCTCCCTTCGGCCGGCCCCGCCTGTCTGACAAAACAGGCGTCAACCCCACGATCCGGGCTAAAACAATAAAAAACCCGGCCGAACATGGCTTGGCAAGCCTACCCTCCGGCGCGCATTCGTAACTACCCCGCCACACGAATGTCATGTTACGAAAACGCTACGCTCGTTTTGAATCGTCTCAAACAGGCAGGAACAACTCAATGAAGTCAAAAAAACTCACGGCCTTGATCCTGGTCGGGATGCTGCTGGGCATCCTGGTGGGCTATCTCTTCCGTCAGCATGCCGGCGATGACGCCGCCGCGATCAAATCCTTCGTCGACGGCATGTCCATCCTCACCGATATCTTCCTGCGGCTGATCAAAATGATCATCGCCCCGCTGGTAATCTCCACCCTGGTGGTCGGCATCGCCAAAATGGGCGACGCCAAATCGGTGGGCCGCATCGGCGGCAAAACCATGGGCTGGTTCATCGGCGCCTCGCTGGTGTCGCTGACCCTGGGCCTGATCATGGTGAACATCCTGAAGCCGGGCGTGGCGCTGAACCTGCCGCTGCCGGACCTGCACGCCGACTCCGGCATCAAGGCCGGCGCCCTTTCGCTGAAGGACTTCGTCACCCACGCCATTCCCAAGAGCGTGTTCGAGGCGATGGCCAACAACGAAATCCTGCAGATCGTGATCTTCTCGGTCTTCTTCGGCAGCGCGATGGCCGCGCTGGGCGATCGCGCCAAGGCGCTGATCGACGTCATCGACGTCGTCGCCCACGTGATGCTGAAGGTCACCAGCTATGTGATGAACTTCGCCCCGCTGGCGGTGTTCGGCGCCATCGCCGCCACCGTGGCCAAGGAAGGCCTGTCCATCCTCGGCACCTACGGCAAGTTCATGGCCCAGTTCTATATGTCCATCGGCATCCTGTGGGCGCTGTTGATCGCCGTCGGCGTGCTGATCGTCGGCCCGCGCCTCTTGCACCTGATGGGCATGATCAAGGAGCCGCTGCTGCTGTCGTTCACCACCGCCAGCTCCGAAGCCGCGTATCCGAAAACCCTGGAACAGCTGGAGCGCTTCGGCGTGTCCAACAAGATCGCCAGCTTCGTGCTGCCGATGGGCTACTCGTTCAATCTGGACGGCTCAATGATGTACTGCACCTTCGCGGTCATCTTCATCGCCCAGGCTTACGGCATCGACCTGACGCTGGCGCAGGAAATCTCCATGCTGCTGATCCTGATGCTGACCTCCAAGGGCATGGCCGGCGTGCCGCGCGCCTCGCTGGTGGTGATCGCCGCCACGCTGGCGCAGTTCAACATCCCGGAAGCGGGCCTCTTGCTGCTGTTGGGCATCGACCACTTCCTGGACATGGGCCGCTCCGCCACCAACGTGGTGGGCAACTCCATCGCCACCGCCGTGGTCGCCAAGTGGGAAGGCGAATTGAAGCGCCACTAAGCGCGCTTTGCGCTCCGCGACGCCGCTGCCAAGGCGGCCATGCCGTTCACTTGTTGGAGTGAACGGCATTTTTTATGGCTGAAAGATGGATTGCGCCGGCGCTTGCCGGCATAGGCAGACGCCTAACGCACCACCTGGAATGGCAGCTGATAAGCGCCCTGCCCCGGCCTCACTTCCACCAGCCAGGCGCGGCTGCCGCTGACGCACATCGGCAGCGTCACCGTCGCCTTCCAATCGGCGCCGTCGCGGACGAAGGTATAGCGGTTGAATCCCATGTCCATGTCCGGCATGGTGAAGTCCGCCGTCGGCGGCGTGGCCGCCGACGCGCCCTGCAGCCTGACCACAAACGGCTTGCCGTGTTCCGGCGCGCTGTCGAAGCGCAAACCGCCTCCGTCCGGCAGGGCGCAGCTGCCGCGCGAGGGATCACAAGATAAACGCTGCGCCGCCTGCGTCGCCGGCTTGTGGTTCAAATACCAGAAAATCAGGCCAGCCTTGATGGCGCCGAACGCAATCAGCGCCACACCCAGAATCAGCAGCTTGCGCTGTCTGGCCGTCATCGCCACGCTCCCCGCATCAAGGCCACGCCATGCGCGCCGTGCTTTCGCGCCGCCTCCAGGTCGCCCAGCGACAGGCCGCCCAAGGCGTAGACCGGCAGCGGCACCTCGCCCGCCAGACAGGCGGCGAAACCATCCCAACCCAGCGGCGCCTGGTCCGGATGGCTGGCGGTAGCCGCCACATGGCCCAGCAGGGCGTAGTCGAGGCCCAGCTCGCCGGCCTTGGCCAGATCGTCGCGATTGTGCAGCGACGCTCCCACCCAGCTGAAATCCGGCCTCGCGCGCAAGCCATGCAAGCGCGCGCCGTTCAGATGCACGCCGTCCACCGGCCAATCCGCGCACCAGGCCGGATCGGCATTGACCACCAGCCGGCCGCCATAACCATGGACGATGGCGGCGGCGCGGGCGACGAAGTCAGCCAGTTCATCGCGGCTCATCAGCGGCTCGCGCACCTGCACCCAGCCCCAGCGCTTTGCCGCAAGTCCAGCCAGTTGCGCCTCCACGCCCATCTCATGCGCGCAGGTGATGGCGTAAGCGTCCGGCAGCTGCAGCGATTTCAGGATGGGCCCATTGGCCGGCAGCATCGGCGCCACCGTCAGTTGTCCCGGCGTCTGCCAGGCGAAGGCCTGGCCCTCGCGCGGCTGCGGCTCGCCTGTCCAGCTCCAAATGCGGAAGAAACGCAGATAGACCGAGGCGTGTTCGTAATGGTGGATCTTGGTCAGCCATGGCGTGGCGGACGTGACCTCGATGCCCATTTCCTCGGCGAACTCCCGCCGCAACGCCTCGAAATGCCCCTCGCCCGGCTCCACCTTGCCGCCGGGAAACTCCCAGTAGCCGGCGTAGGGCTTGCCCTCCGGGCGACTGCCCAGCATGAAACTGCCGTCCGGCCGCATCAGCGCGCCGGCCACCACGTCGATTATCTTATTGCTCATGCCATCCTGCTTTAACGTGCCGAGGCCGCCAACATAGCAGCTTGGCCATTTTGCGGCCAGCCATCTGCTCAAACCCCGTCAATTCTTACTTTTCCCTTTTGCCGCGCCCTTCGCCAGCCCCTCGCTGCCCGCCCAATGGCAAGCGAACTGCCAGGCCACACGGCCGGAGCGGCTGCCTCGCGTCAGGCTCCACTGCAAGGCCGCGCGTTCGGCCTTGTTGCCGTATTTCAGGCCGAAATGCCCAAGCCACGACTTGACCGCCGCCAGATATGCGTCCTGATCAAACGGGTAGAATGACAGCCACAGGCCGAAACGGTCGGATAGCGAGACTTTCTCTTCTATCGCCTCGCCGGGATGGATCTCGCCATCCTTCAGCCAGCCTTCGCGGTTTTCGCTCATCGCTTCCGGCAACAGATGACGTCGGTTGGAGGTGGCGTACACCAGCAGATTGTCGCAACGCCGCGCCAAGCCGCCGTCCAGCGCGCTCTTCAAGGCCTTGTAGCCGGCATCGCCCTGCTCGAAGGACAGGTCGTCGCAATACAGGATGAAGCGTTCCGGCCGCCCAGCCAGCAGCTCCACCAGTTGCGGCAGATCGGCCAGATGCTCGCGGTCGATTTCGATCAGCCGCAAGCCTTGCTTGCCGAACAGCGGCAACAAGGACTTCACCAACGACGACTTGCCGGTGCCGCGCGCGCCGGTCAACAGCGCATTATTGGCCGGCAAGCCAGCGACGAACTGGCGGGTATTGGCCAGCAGCTGCTCGCGCTGCGCGTCGACGCTGGCCAGCCGGTCCAGCGCCACCGCATGCGGCTCATGCACCGCCTCCAGCCAACCAGCCAGCCCCTGCCGGTGCCAGCGGAAGGCCCACGCGCTCCAGTCCGGCTCGCGCCGCGGCGGCGGCAGCATCGGCTCCAGCCTGGCCAGCACCGCTTCGGCGCGGCGCAAGAAATCCTGCAGGGCGTCCATCATGTCTTCCTTTCCAGATAGCAAAACAGCCTGCGGCAAAACACAGGCTATCATGCAGATCCTAAGCGGCGGACAAGGCGTTCGAGGCAAGGCGCGCCGCCGAAGACAGTACACATCGTACGGCAAGGCGGCAAAACGCCGCATCGGGCGCTTTGTCCGCCGCGCCCAAATCAATCGCGTAAAGAGATCACCGGCCAGCCATGCGCTTCGGCATAGGCCTTGAGCTTGTCGTCGGCGTCCACCGCCACCGGGTGGTCCACCAGCTTCATCAGCGGCAGGTCATTGTGCGAGTCGCTGTAGAAAAAGCTTTCGCCATAGCTGTCCCAGCCCTCGCCGCGCTCGGCCAGCCACTGCTCGATGCGGGTGATCTTGCCTTCCTTGAAGCTCAGCACGCCGGTCGGCCGGCCGGTGAAGTTGCCGGCCGCGTCTTCTTCCAGCTCGATAGCGATCAGGTGCTCCACGCCCAATTCGCGCGCGATCGGGCCGGTGATGAAGCGGTTGGTGGCGGTGATGATGACGATCTGGTCGCCCTCGGCGCGGTGGGCGGCCAGGCGCTCGCGCGCCTTGTTCGGGATCAGCGGCTTGATGTGGTTTTCTAGATAGTCGGCGTGCAGCTCGTCCAGCTGCGGCCGCGAAAAACGAGTCAGCGGCGCCAGGATGAACGCCAGATACTCGTTCATGTCCAGCGTGCCGTTCTGGTATTGGCGGTAGAAATAGCTGTTGCGCTCGTCGTACTCGGCGGCGTCCAGAATGCCGCGCTTGATCAGGAAGCGCGGCCATTCGAAGTCGGAGTCTCCGGCGATCAGGGTGTGGTCGAGGTCGAACAGGGCAAGCCTGCGTTTGGCGGTGGAAGTGGTCATGATTCCGGGGTAGCGGTTTGCAAAACGTTTTTCACCAACGGCACGGTGATCGGACGCCGCAGCGCCAGCGAGTAGCGGTCCAGCATGTCTATCATCGCGATCAGGCTGGTCAGGTCGCGCCGCCAATGGGTAAGCAGATAACGGTAGACGTCGTCCGGAATCGACAGCTGCCGGTTGGCGGCGTGGCTGCGCAGGGCGGCCAGCTTGTCGTCGTCGGACAAGGCCTTCACTTCCAGCACCAGGCCCCAGCCGAGGCGGGTGCGCAGATCGTCGCGCACCGACAGCGCCAGCGGCGGCTTGCGCCCGGCCATCAGCAGCCGGCCCTCGCCGCCCTCCTTCAAGGAGTTGTAGAAGGAGAACAGCATGATCTGGTCGTCCGGCGCCAGATCTTCCACATGGTCCACGGCGATGAAGCTGGCCTCGCGCGCGAAGTCCGGCAGATGGTCGCCCTTGCCGTCCAGATAGATGGCGGCTCGCCCCAGCCGCTCGGCGTGGGCAATCCAGGCCTGCAACAGATGCGTTTTGCCGCAACCGGGCTCGCCCCATAAATAGATGAAGCGTTCGCCTTCGGTGGCGGTCAGGGCGGTGATCACCTCGCGGTTGCGCTCGGCCAGGAAATTGTCGAAGGCCGGCAGCGGCGTAGGCGTGAGATCGAGTACGAGCTGGTCCAAGTTTACGGTGCGGCGTTGCGTGCTGACATCAATAAGGTCGATTTTACGACGATACGGCCCATCGGTGGAACCGCCATTTTATCCGGCAAAATTCATGACAAATTCAAATCCGGCGAATCCGTCCATATTGCTGTCTGTTTGCCAGCCTTTTTGCCAATTTTCAGTTAAAATACAGTGCTTTCGCACCGGCGAAAGCTTGATGTAAAAATATTTCAAGTTTGCAGAAAGCGAGATTATCTTGAATACCACGTCCCTCAGTTACCGTGATGCCGGCGTTGACATCGACGCAGGCGACGCGCTGGTCGAAAACATCAAGCCTTTTGCCAAGCGCACCATGCGCCCGGAGGTACTCGGCGGCATCGGCGGTTTCGGCGCACTGGTGGAAATCTCCAAGAAGTATAAAGAGCCGGTGCTGGTTTCCGGCACTGACGGCGTCGGCACCAAGCTCAAACTGGCGTTCGACTGGAACCGCCACGACACCGTGGGCATCGACCTGGTCGCCATGAGCGTCAACGACATCCTGGTGCAGGGCGCCGAGCCGCTGTTCTTCCTGGACTATTTCGCCTGCGGCAAGCTGGACGTGGCGCAGGCCACCGAGGTGATCAAAGGCATCGCCGCCGGTTGCGAACAGGCCGGCTGCGCGCTGACCGGCGGCGAAACCGCCGAAATGCCGGGCATGTACCCGGCCGGCGAATACGACCTGGCCGGTTTCGCCGTCGGCGTGGTGGAAAAGAGCAAGGTGATTTCCGGCCGCGACATCGCGCCCGGCGACGTGGTGCTGGGACTGGCCTCCAACGGCGTGCACTCCAACGGCTACAGCCTGGTGCGCAAGATCATCGACCGCGCGCAGCCGGATCTCGACGCGCCGTTCGAAGACGGCAAGACGCTGCGCGACGCCGTCATCGCCCCGACCCGCATCTACGTCAAGCCGCTGCTCAAGCTGATGGAGGCGCTGCCGGTCAAGGGCATGGCCCACATCACCGGCGGCGGCATCACCGAGAACACCCCGCGCGTGCTGCCGGACAACACCGTGGCGCAGATCGACGCCGCCAGCTGGCCGTTGCCCAAGCTGTTCCAGTGGCTGCAGCGCGAAGGCAATGTGGACATCCAGGAGATGTACCGCACCTTCAACTGCGGCATCGGCATGGTGGTGGTAGTGGCGCCGCAGCACGCCGAACAGGCCGCCGCGCTGCTGCGCGAGGCCGGCGAAACCGTGTACCGCATCGGCCAGGTGCGCACCCGCGTCGGCGACGAGCACCAGACCCAGATCGCCTAAGGCTAAGCCGCAGCACGCTTAACGCGCCGCTGGCCCCGCCGGCGGCGCTTGTCATTTGGCGGATGCCCAACCGAACACCGATACCCAACGGCATATGAAAAACATCGTCATCCTGATTTCCGGCCGCGGCTCCAATATGCAGGCCATCGTCAACGCCGCCATTCCCGGCGCCCGCGTGGCGGCGGTGATCGCCAACCGCCCGGACGCGGCCGGCCTGGCCTGGGCCGCCGAACGCGGCATCGCCGCCGTGGCGCTGGACCACAAAGCCTACCCCAGCCGCGAGGCCTTCGACGCCGCGCTGGCCGAAGCCATCGACGTCCACGCGCCCGATCTGGTGGTGCTGGCAGGCTTCATGCGCATCCTGACCGCAGGCTTCACCCGCCGCTACGAAGGCCGCATGCTGAACATCCATCCCTCGCTGCTGCCGGCCTTTCCCGGCCTGCACACCCATGAGCGCGCGCTGGAAATGGGCTGCAAACTGGCCGGATGCACGGTACACTTCGTCACTGCCGAGCTGGACCACGGCCCCATCGTGTCGCAGGGCGTCGTCAACGTGCTGGACGACGACACCCCGGACAGCCTGGCCGCCCGCGTGCTGAAGCTGGAGCACCAGCTGTACCCGGAAGCGGTGCGCCGCTTCGTCGCCGGCGACATCGCCATCGAGGGCGGCAAGGTGGCCAGCGGCCCGAGCGCCGCCGCCAGCCTGCTATCGCCCGCACCCAATGCCAAGGTCTAAATGACTCGTTTCCGCCTGCTGCTGTTCGCTCTGGTCCTGTCCCTGCTGCTGCATCTGATGCTGCTAGGCTCGGACTTGCTGCCCGCGCTCAGTCTGCAGCCGGAAGAAACGCCGAAGCTGGAAAAAATAGACATCAAGATGCAGGCGATGCAGCTGGACACGCCGGCGCCGCTGAAACCGAGCCATGCCGGCGTCCAACTGCGTCCCGCGGCGGCGAAGACGCCGCCCAAGCCGGCAGAGAAACCCGCGCCGAAGCGGCGCAAGAAACCCCAGGCCTCGCAAGCGGCCGAGGAAACCGCGATGGATGCCTCCGCGCCGGCCCAGGAAACCCTGGCCGCGCAAGCCAGCTCGGAGCCGGTTGCCGAACGGCCGCCCGCCGAGCATCCCATCCGCCACCAGGCGGCGAGCGAGCCGGCCAGCCAGCCGGCGCGCGTGGCGCAGTCCGACACCTCGCCCACCGCCGGCTTCATCCATCCCGATACCGCGATGCGCAAATTCCCGGTAGCGGCGCGGATTCGCTACCAAGGCTTCTGGGGCCAGGCAATGGTCGGCTTTGGCGATCTGGAATGGCTGCAGGGAGATGGCCGCTACCAGCTGGACATCTCAGTCAATCCTTTCATCGGCCCCAAGCTGCGCTATCTTTCACAGGGGCAGATAGACAGCCACGGCCTGCGGCCGGACACCCTGCAGGCTTTCCGCGGCGGGCAGCTGAAGGACAGCGCCCGCTTTGACTACGATGCCGGGCTGCTGCGCTACGGCGACAGCGCGGGCAAGCAGCTGGCGCTGAAAAACGGCGCGCAGGACGCGTTCAGCCTGGCCTTCCAGCTGGCGCTGAAGGGCGGTGATCTGGGCCGCGCGCCCATTCAGATCACCACGGCCAAAAAGGTTTACGAATATCCGATGGCGCCTGCCGGCGCCTTCGATTACGACACTGGCGACGGCAAGATGCGCGTCATCGTGTTCAGGGCGGAGGGTGACGGCGACGTCACCGAGTTCTGGCTGGCGCCGGATTTCGCCAATCTGCCGGTGCGCATCCTGCGCGCCGACAAAGACAAACGGATCGAGCTTAAAGCGATCCGCATAGAAGTGAACGGCAAGCGGCAGTGGGAACTGCCGCCGCAACCGACGATACGGAACAAGAATGCACATTAGCCATAGTCAACTGAAACACCTGGAAACCGTCATCGGCCAGATGACCCGCTTCGACCGCCCGGCGGACGCCGTGCTGTCCGCGTACTTCCGCGAGCACAACAAGCTGGGCAGCGCCGACCGCCATCTGATCGCCGAAACGGCCTTCGGCGCCTTGCGCCGACTGATCCAGCTGCGCGCGCTGATCGCGCCGGACAAAGCCACGCCGCGCCGCCTGGCGCTGGTGGCCCTGATGAAGTTCAACAAGCTGAACGTCAAGGAGTTGTCCGAAGCCACCAGCGCCGGCGAGCGCGAATGGCTGGGCACGGTCAAGGGCAAGACGCTGGAAGACAGCTTGGAAATCCGCGCCGAACTGCCGCAATGGTTGATCGAACGCCTGGGCGAGCAGGAACCGGCGGCTGTGGAAGCCTTGGGCCAGGGCCTGATGTCCATGGCGCCACTGGACTTGCGCGTCAACACGCTGAAAATGAAACGCGAGGAACTGCTGAACCGCCTCAACGCCGAAGGCATCCACTGCGAAGCCACGCCGTACTCGCCGCTTGGCATCCGCCTGAAAGACAAGCCGGCGCTGTCCAAGCACGAGCTGTTCAAGGCCGGCGCGTTTGAAGTGCAGGACGAAGGCAGCCAGCTCCTGGGCCTGATCACCGGCGCCCGCCGCGGCGAGATGGTGGTGGACTTCTGCGCCGGCGCCGGCGGCAAAACGCTGCTCCTGGGCGCACAGATGTCATCCAGCGGCCGCCTGTATGCGTTTGATGTATCTGAAAAGCGCCTTGCCAACTTCAAGCCGCGCCAGGCTCGCTCCGGCCTGTCCAACGTGCATCCGCAACTGCTGGCGCACGAAAACGACGCCAAGGTGAAGCGGCTGGCCGGCAAAGCCGACCGCGTGCTGGTGGACGCGCCCTGCTCCGGCCTCGGGACCTTGCGCCGCAATCCGGACCTGAAATTCCGCCAAAGCCCGGACAGCGTGGCCGAGCTGAACGCCAAGCAGGCGTCCATCCTCGCCTCCGCCTCGCGGCTGGTGAAGGAAGGCGGCCGCCTGGTCTACGCCACCTGCAGCCTGCTGCCGCAGGAAAACCAGCGCATCGTCGAAGCCTTCCTGGCCGAGCATCCGGATTTCAGCTTGGTGAAGATGGATGATGTGCTGGCGGAACAGAAAATCCCGCTGCAATGCGGCGACTATCTGGAGCTGAAACCGCATTTGCATAACACCGACGGCTTCTTCGCCGCCGTACTGCAGCGCGCGCCGACCCAGGCTTGACGCCGCCATGCGGGTAGTTGGCTCGGCTTTGGCGCGAGAAAACAAGCTCGCAAGCGCGGCCGCTTAGGAGTATATTAGCAGTTTATGATTAAAACCCGGCAGCCGCCGGGTTTGTTTTATGCCTGGAGCCGCCATCCGATGCAGGATTATCTTCCACGCCGCACCAAACGACAGCAGATGCAGCGTCGTCTGCGTTATCTTTACCTGTCCGCCGCGCAGTGGCGGCGCCAGGTGCCGGTGTGGATCGCGGCCATCCTGATCGGCCTGGTGGCCTATGTGTTCGCCCTCGGCAGCCACCTGTCCCACGATCTGTTCTTCAAAGCTTACGACGCCTCGCCGTATTGGAGCCTGCTGATCACCCCGGCCGGGCTGGCGCTGGCGATCTGGGTCATGCATCGCTTCTTTCCCGGTTCGGCCGGCGGCGGCATCCCGCAATCCATCGCGGCGCTGGAGCCGGGCATGGAAAAATTGCGCGAATACTGCTTCACGCTGCGCGCGGCCTTCGGCAAAGTGGTGCTGACCTTGCTGGGCATCAGCTCCGGCGCGACATTCGGCTACGAAGGCCCCATCGTCCAGGTGGGCGCGGCGATCAAGTATTCCTTGAACCGCAAGGCGGCGCAGCGCCATGAAGGCGCCGCGCGCAGCTTCATCCTGGCTGGCGCCGCCGCCGGCGTGGCGGCCGCCTTCAACGCGCCGCTGGCCGGCATCATGTTCGCCATCGAGGAGATGGGCCGCATTTTCGACATGCGCGCCGGCTCCACCATCCTGCTGTCGGTGATCGTCGCCGGTCTCACCACCTTCGCCATCAACGGCAATTACAGCTATTTCGGCATCGTTCACGTGGCGATGGAGAGCAAGCAGGCCTGGTTGGCGGTGCCCTTATGCGGCGTGCTGGGCGGCATCATCGGCGGCCTGGCCTGTCGCGTGCTGCTGGCGCTGTCTCAGCGTCTGCCCGGGCCCTTGCATGGCTGGCGCGCCAAGCAACCGATCCTGTTCGCCGCCGGCTGCGGCCTGGCGCTGGCCGTCATCGGCATCGCCAGCCACGGCAGCACCTTCGGCACCGGCTACTTCCGCGCCCGCGACATCATCGAAGGCCACGGCGCCGGGCTGCAGGACTATGGCATCCTGAAGCTGATCTCCATGTTCATCAGCCATATCAGCGCGGTGCCCGGCGGCATGTTCGCGCCGTCGCTGGCCGTCGGTGCCGGCTTCGGCCTGAATATGTCCCAACTGCTGCCCTTCTTGCCGCAGGCCATGGTGGTGCTGCTGGGCATGGTGGGCTTCTTCGCCGGCATGACGCGGGCGCCGATGACCGGCTTCGTCATCGTGATGGAAATGACCGACAGCTCCGACATGCTGATTCCGTTGATGGCCACCGCGCTGCTGGCGGCATCGGTGTCGCGGCTGCTGACGCGGCGCGCGCTGTACGAAGGCCAGGTGCGGTTGTTCCTGCCGCAGTGGCATGCCAAGGCTGGGCAAATTGACCAGCCCCCGGCCCGCACGTAGAATAACTGATTGAAAAGATCGGGTATTTCCGGCGGCCCCTGACCGCCCCCAAGCAAGGATTGCAAAACATGTCGATTCAACAAGATATCCAGCAGACCGTCACCGACAACCCGGTGGTGCTGTTCATGAAGGGCTCCGCCCAGTTTCCGCAGTGCGGCTTCTCCTCGCGCGCGGTGCATATCCTGAAAGCCTGTGGCGTGGACAACTTCCTGACCGTGGACGTGCTGCGCGACCCGGACATCCGCCAGGGCATCAAGGACTACTCCAACTGGCCGACCATCCCGCAGCTGTACGTCAAAGGCGAATTCATCGGCGGTTCGGACATCATGTACGAGATGTACCAGAACGGCGAGCTGCAGGAATTGCTGAAAGACCTGTAATTCGCTTTTCGATCCAGACGACAACCCGGCGCCTGCCGGGTTTTGTTATTTATGGCAAGTTTTTTGCCCTGGCTGAATGGCCATTTCCGCCAGCAGACGGCTACCTTAGAATATCCCGATATTTACCAACACATGACAACGCGGACCGCCGCGACCACCCCACCATGAATTGCACGCCAGCCCTGGAGCGGCAGCCCGCGCAAACCCCATCGCTAGAAGACATCTGGCGCGCGCTGGCCAACGATCAACTACTGCCCTGGTTCCAAGCGATAGTCGAACTGCCCAGCCGCCGCGTCGTCGCGGCGGAGGCGCTGGCCCGCTGGCGCCACCCGGCGCTCGGCATCCTGCCGCCGGCCAGCTTCGTCCCGGCGCTGGAAGCGCGCGGCATGCTGCGCCAATTGACTGAACTGATGCTGGAAAAATCGCTGTATTCCTGTCTGGACTGGCGCCGCCAGGGATTCGACCTGCCCGTCTCGGTCAATCTGGGCGCGGAATCGCTGCTCGATCCGGATCTGCCCTCGCGCCTGCTGCAACAATTGCGCATTCTGAACTTGCCGGCCTCCTGCCTGATTCTGGAGTTCAACTGCCGCATGCTGCGCAGCCACCAGGCCGCGGCGGAGCTCATGCTGCCGGCGCTGCGCGCGGCGGGCTTCGGCGTGGCGGCCGATGATTTCAGCGCCGACGACGGCTGGCTGCCGCCCGCAGCCAGCGTGCTGAAACTGGCGCGCGGCTGCGCGCAAAACCTGGCGAGCCATCGCCAAGCGCGCTCGGCGCTGTCCGCCATCGTGAGCCAGGCCCGCCGCCGCGACGCCGCCGTGGTCGCCATAGGCGTGGAGAACGAGAGCGAGTGCGCGGCGCTGGCTGCGCTCGGTTGCGACGCGGCGCAGGGCTATCTGTTTGCTGCGCCGATGTCGCCTTCCGAATTTTCCGAGTGGATTTCGAGCGGCTAGGCGCGCTACAATACGCACCCATACCCCCACGGCAGCCCTGCGGCTGCCGCTGTCATATATTCCGAAAGCTGTTTGCCGTTAGCGGCAAGCAGCTTTTTGCCAAGGTAGGGAGCCGAAATTGAATATCACCATCGTTGATCATCCGCTGGTTCAGCACAAGCTGGGCCTGCTGCGCGAAGCCGACACCAGCACCATGAAGTTCCGCCAGCTGACCCAGGAACTGGCGCGGCTGCTCGCCTATGAAGCCACCCGCGATTTCGAACTGGAAAGCGTCACCATAGACGGCTGGTGCGGCAAGATAGACGTCAAGCAGATCAAGGGCAAGAAAGTCACCGTGGTGCCGATTCTGCGCGCCGGCATCGGCATGCTGGACGGCGTGTTGGACCTGGTGCCGTCGGCCAAGATCAGCGTGGTGGGTCTGGCCCGCAATGAAGAAACGCTGGAGCCGGTGTCCTACTTCGAGAAATTCGTCGGCAATCTGGACGAGCGCATCGCGCTGATCATCGACCCGATGCTGGCCACCGGCGGCTCGCTGGTCGCCACCATCGACCTCTTGAAGCGCAATGGCTGCAAGCACATCAAGGCCGTGGTGATGGTGGCCGCGCCGGAAGGCGTCAAGACCGTCAACGACGCGCATCCCGACGTGCAGATCTACGCCGCTTCGCTCGACAGCCACCTGAACGAGCACGGCTACATCATTCCGGGCCTGGGCGACGCCGGCGACAAGATCTTCGGCACCAAGCAAGCCTGATCGCCATGCCATGTCCCAAGCCGCCCGTTGCCTCCGCAGCCGGCGGCTTTTTTGCAAGCCTGCAAGGATGAAGACCATGGATCGCTACGCCGCAATCGACGCCGACTTCCTCGTCCGCTTTCCAGGCGGTTTCCAGGACCCGGACTGGATCGCCCTGGCGCGCAAACATAAAAGCTACGCCAAGGCCGAAGCGCTATGCCAGCGCGAGCTGACCCGCGACAAGCTGGACGCCGCGCTGGCCAGCGGCAAACTGGCCGACGCCACCCAGGCCTGCCGCCAGATCATCTCGCTGGCCACCACCGTCAGCACTTTCGAGAAGATCGCCTTCCGCAACTACATGGACCAGCGCGACTTGAACCTGCCCTTTGTGCAGGCGCTGCGCGATGTGCTGCACGACTTCGGTCCGGCCAGCTTTGAAACCTATGTCGACACGCTGGCGATGGCGCGGATGGACCCGAAAGCCAACGCCGCCAAATGGCCCATCGTCAGCTGTTTCCTGGCCTGCTTCGATCCGCAACGCCACGTCTGCGTCAAGCCGACCACCATCAAGAAAGTGGCGGCGCGGCTGGGCGCGGACATCCATTACCAGTCCAGGCCGAACCATGAATGCTACGAGGCGGTGCGGCAGATGGTGCTGGACTTCCGCCGCCACAGCTCGGTGGCCGCCGACGTGGACAACACCCTGGCGCAGGCGGTGATGTATTGCACCGTCTGAGCGTTTCAAAATCACAAAACGACAATAAGGAAGAATGATGCTTCAACAACTCAAGCTGGCGGTGTCCGGCGCCCAGATCCTGTTCGTCGCCTTCGGCGCGCTGGTGCTGGTGCCGCTGCTCACCGGCCTGAATCCGGCCATGGCGCTGTTGGGCGCCGGCCTCGGCACCCTGCTGTTCCAGGCCTGCACGGGGCGCCAGGTGCCGATCTTCCTCGGCTCCTCTTTCGCCTTCATCGGCCCCATCATCTACTCCATGCACACCTGGGGACCGGGCGCGACCATGTTCGGCCTGTTCGCCGCCGGCTTCATGTACTTCGTGTTCGCCGCCATCGTGCGCTGGCGCGGCATGGCGCTGGTCAACAAGCTGCTGCCGCCGGTGGTGATCGGCCCGGTGATCATGATCATCGGCCTGTCGGTCGCCACCGCCGCTTCCGGCATGGCCATGGGCCAGGCCGGCGGCAAGCAGGTGCTGCCGTATGAGACCTCGCTGATCCTGGCGGCGATTTCGCTGGCCACCACCATCGTCGTCTCCATCTACGCGCGCGGTATGTTCAAGCTGGTGCCGATTCTGGCCGGCGTCACCGTCGGCTACATCGCCGCCGGCTTCATGGGCGCGGTGGACTTCGCCAAGCTGGCCGCCGCGCCGTGGTTCGCCATGCCCACCTTCCACAGCCCGGAAGTCAACTGGGCCGCGGCCGCCTTCATGCTGCCGGTGGCCATCGCCCCGGCCATCGAGCACATCGGCGGCGTGATGGCCATCGGCGGCGTCACCGGCAAGGACTACATCAAAACGCCGGGCCTGCACCGCACGCTGGCCGGCGACGGCCTGGGCGTGTGCGTGGCCGGCCTGATCGGCGGCCCGCCGGTGACCACCTATGCCGAAGTGACCGGCGCGGTGATGATCACCCGCAACTTCAACCCGGTGACCATGACCTGGGCCGCCATCTTCGCCATCTGCATGGCCTTCTTCGGCAAGTTCAACGCGCTGCTGCAATCGATCCCGATGCCGGTGATGGGCGGCATCATGGTGCTGCTGTTCGGCACCATCGCCTCCATCGGCCTGAAGACGCTGATCGAAGCCAAGGTGGACCTGATGGAGCCGCGCAATCTGGTGATCATCTCGGTGGTGCTGACCGCCGGCATCGGCGGCCTGACGCTGAAGCTGGGCGACTTCGCCCTGGCCGGCGTGGGCCTGTGCTCCTTGCTCGCCATCATTCTGAACCTGGTTCTGCCGCGCAAAGCCGCTGCGCATGACGGCATCGTCGAGGGGCAGGACATATAAGCAAGTAAGTATCTGATTTTCAGAATCATTTACAACTATTCCATGTCAAATGACATGACGCGATCTACACTGTCAATCAGCGCCGCAGCTACACGGTGGCCGCGGCGCAGTTGACCGGAGCCAAACTGCTGCCCAACCAAGCATCACCTGCCCACAGCGGCTTGACACGGCCGGATTCCACTCAAGCAATAAGGAAAAAGCCATGTTGAAAACCCTCTTCATCAGCGCGCTCACCCTGCTCATGCTATCCGGCCAAGCCATGGCCGGCAGCGAAGGGTTCTCCAATATGTGGGCGATGCGCGGCAGGATGAACGCCAAGTTGCACGGCCAAGCGGCGCCAATGATCCCGCAAGTCAACTCCATGTCATCCAATAGCTGAGCATGCCTGGACGCCTGCCTCAGCTCTGGCAGGCGTCAATTCCGCCCTGCCGCCCGCGCCTCGAAACGCGGCAAAGCCAACAACGCCGCCGCATCCGCGCCTTGCCAGCTGGCCCTAGACGCGCAGCTCACCTTGCGCCACCGCCCGCTCCAGCCGCTGGATAAACCACTGCAAGGCGCGCCCCGGCTGTTCCTGTTTCCAGGCGAAGCACATCGGCGGGAAACTGCCGCTCTCCTCTTCGGCCTTTTCCACCAGTTGGCCGCTTTCCAGATAAGCCTGCACATGCGAGCGCGGCAGATGGCCGCTGCCCAGCCCGGCCAAAATGGCCTGCAGCTTGGCCTGGCTGCCATGCACCGTCAATACCGGCAGCCCTTCCAGCAAACCGCCGGTGCGGGCCGGCAAGCGGCGTGAAGTATCGCCAACGGCCACCGCGCGGTGGCGCCGCAGCACATGCGGCGGCACTGGCTCCGGCGCACGGGCCAGGGGATGATCCTTCGCCACCACCAGGACAAAGACGTAGTCGCCAATATTGCGGGTGAAGTAGTCGCCCGGAGGCGGCTGATTCGGCGCGCCTATCACCAGATCGGCGCGGTCGTCATACAGCGCGTCCCAGATGCCGCCAAAGCTCTCGCGGATGAAATACAAGCGGGTAGCCGACTCCAGTTTGTCGAAGTCGGCGATGGCCGGCAGCAGGTTCGAGAAATCGACCAGATCGCCCACCACGATGCGCAAGGTATCCTCCCAACCCTGCGCCTGCTTGCTGACGCGCAACTCCAGCTGCCGCGCCGCGTCCAGCAGGTGGCGGCCGTCTTTCAGCAAGCGCTCGCCGGCCGGCGTCAGCTTGGCGCGATGCCCGCTGCGGTCGTAGATGGCTACGCCCAGGCCCTGCTCCAGCTTCTGCACGGTATAAGTCAAGGCTGACGGCACCTTGAACAAGGCCTCCGCCGCAGCGGCGAAACTGCCGTGCTGTTCGATCGCATCCAGCACCTGCAACGCTTCCAATGTCAGTTTCATCTGTGCACTTCATTCAATAATTTTGACAACCTGCTTCGATTCTTTCCGATTTTATCGCAGTCATCTTGACCATAGAATGAATTCCGTCAAAAGCACACCAGCAAAACCACAGAATCAGCATCAGTAATTTTGATGCATAACCGTTTGCTGGACACACATCAAAAAGGAAACCACCATGCTGAAGCAAACCGCCATCGCCGCCCTGTCCCTGATCCTGCTGTCCGGCGCCGCCGTAGCCGGCAGCGACGGCTACGACAATATGAAATCCATGCGCGACCGCATGAACAGCCAAACTGCGCAGACCAGCCAAGTCCAGGCGCCGGCGCAAAAGTAAGCGCCTGATTGAGACAAGAAAAGCCGCGCGCTCCATGAGGAACGCGCGGCTTTTTCATTACCTACCAGCGCCCAATGCCTGGGGCCTAGCCAGCCTAAGGCAGCGCAGAACAATTCAAGCTTAAACCGCTCTGACCCTCGCCATGATCAACTCATCGCAATACGCGCCACCGCGAAACGATGCCGCCCGCAAACGCGCCTCTTCGATAAAACCGAACTTGCGGTAAAGCGCGATGGCACGATGGTTGTCGGCGTACGCGATCAGGGCGATCCTGCGCAGCCCCATCCAGTTGTCCGCCACGTCCATCAGCTCAGCCAACAGCCTGCCGCCGATGCCGCGGCCCTGCCAATCCGGGTGCACGATGATGGACAACTCGGCCCGGTCCCCATGCGCCGGCTTGACGCCAACGCTCAAGCCGGCGCGCGCCAATACTTGGCCGCTCCCTGATTCGAAAACCAAGTGGCAATCGTTGGCTTGCAACAGCTTGGGCAGATTGTCCCGCAGCCTCGCCAGCGAGGGGTAAGGCAGCAGCAGGGTGTCGCGATACACGCTCTCATCGACGATGATGGCGTGCAGCGCGGCCGCATCGTCGGGCGACAGATAGCGGATGCGGCCCGCCATCATAATCCCACCCTCCGCGCCATGATCAGGGTGTCCCAATACTCGCCTTCGCGCAGCGAATGGGCGCGCAGCCTGGCCTCGGTCTCGAAGCCGAATTTGCGGTACAGCGCGATGGCGGCGGCATTGTCCGGATATACGCCCAGCTCGATGCGTTGCAGGCCCAGCCAGTTGTCCGCCAAATCCAGCATCGCCGCCATCAAAGCGCTGCCTACGCCCTTGCCTTGCCATTCCCGGCGCACCGAGATGCCCAAGCCAGCGCCATGGCTTTGCCGCGCCCCCTCCAAGCGCCACAAGCCGCCATGGCCCAACAGCTTGCCGGCCGCATCCACGCACACCAACTGATAACGGCCCTCGCCCAGCAGGCGCTGAATGTTCTTCTGCCAATGGCTCAGCGAGGGATGCGGCAGCTGCAGCGTGTTGCGCACCACGCTGGCGTCCGTCATCAGCTCGCGCAAGGCGGGCGCGTCGTCCAGCTCGGCATGGCGAATTCGATAGTCGCTCATATACAAGCCTCCCTCAGCCGCGCCATCGCCAGCACGTCGTGATATGCCCCGTCGCGCAGCGCGTAGGCGCGCAGCCTGGCTTCGCGCTCAAAACCGAAGCGGCGGTACAATGCCTGCGCGCGCGCGTTGTCGGCGAACACCGTCAGTTCGATGCGGCGCAAACCCAGCCAGTTGTCCGCCAGCGCCATCGCCTCTTGCATCAGCAGCTTGCCGATGCCCTGGCCCTGCCAGCCGGCAGCCACGCCGATGCCCAACTCCGCCGCGCCGGCCAGCCTGGGTTTGTCATGTGGCGCCAATGTCACCCAGCCGACCAGTTCGCCCTCTGACGAAAAGGCGGACACGCAGACAGGTCCACCGCTGCTGCTGACCAGGCGTTGCCGCCGCGCATGCAAAGAGGGGTAAGGCAAACCCAGCATGGTGCCGAAAGTGCGCGCGTCGCTCACCATGCGGTGTATCGCCTCAGCATCCGAAGGTTCCAAGTGGCGCAAGGTGATGCCATTCATGACTCCGCCCTCCTCGGCCAGTGCAGCCGCGACATCAACAGCACGTCCTCCAGCTTGCCGGCGCGCAGCGTTTCGCGCTTGAGCCGCCCTTCATATTCGAAGCCGAATTTTTCGTACAGCGCGATGGCGGGCGCGTTGTCGTGCACGACTTTCAGCTCAATGCGGATCAGGCCCAGCCAGTTGTCGGCCAGATCCAGCACCGCCCGCATCAGGGCCGAGCCCACGCCCCTGCCCTGCCAGTCCTGGTCCACCAGCATGAACAGGCTGGCGGCGTGACGGGTGCGCGGCCTGTCATTGCCGACCAGGCCGCCCCAGCCCACCACTGCGCCCGCCTCGTTGCAGGCGACCAGCGCATGGATATGCGCAGGCTGTTCCAGTAGCTGTTTTTCCGTGGCGGATAGCGGCTGGTAGGGCTGCTGCAAGGTGCCGGGATAGACGCCGGGCTGGGTCTTGATGCGGTGGATGGCGGCCGCGTCGGAAGGCTCGCTGGCGCGGATGGAATAGGAATGGGCTTGGGACATGGTGGTCTCCTGAGTTGATGGGCATTGGCGGGATCGCCGCCAGGCCCGGCAGACCATCATGCCAAATAACTATTGTGCATTGCAATATAATTTTTATGCGGACAAGAACCGCCCCGGCGTCTGGCCGAAACAGCGGCGAAAGGCGACGATGAAGGCGCTGCTGCCGGCATAACCCAGTTCCAGCGCGCAGTAACTGACCGATCGCCCCTCCGCCAGCAGCGTCTGCGCCCGCAACATGCGCAGCCGCTCGCGCCACTCGGCCACGCCCATGCCGGTTTCGGCGCGAAAATGGCGGATCAGGCTGCGGCGCGACATGCCGATATGCTCGGCCCAGCGCTGCAAATCCCAGTCCAGCGCCGGGTCGCTCTGCAAAGCCTGCGCCAATTTGCGCAGCGCCGGATGGCGCGGCCAGGCCAGCGCCGCCGGGTATGGCTCAGCCCAGGCCAGCTCGTCCGCCAGCACGCCAAGCAAACGGCGGGCCGCCTCATCGTCGGCCTGCCGCGGCCAATCGCCCAAGCGCAGGAAGAGCCCTTGCAACAACGGCGTCGCCTGCCATACCCGCAAACCGGATGGCGCGGATGGCAGCCACGCCGCATCCAATTGCAGGCTCCAGCCGCGCAAGGCGCCATGGTAATGCGCGCCATGCGGCATCCCCGGCGGAAGCCAGCCGACGCAGTCCGCGGCCAGCAGGATGCGTTCCGTTTCCGCCTCCAATTCCAGCGCGCCCTCGCGCACCCAGGTCAATTGCCCCGCGGCGTGGGCATGGCGCTCGGTGCGATCGCCGACGCCATGCCGCAATTCAGTCATGCTCAGTCCGGACAGTATGGCTGGCTCCATATTGGCTCTTTTTGAATAGATATTGGCACTATATTTAAAGCAGGCCATTCGCGCCAGCGCGATACTGAGGGCTCATTCCACCCAAGGAGCTAGACATGAACCGTATCGCACACACCGAAGAACTTTCCTCGATCAACCGCAAAGTCGTCGCCGATGGGGAAACGCTGCCCGCGGTGAAACTGCGCGACGGCAGCCTGGTGCAAACCGGCACCGTTGCAACCATGCTGGTCAATCTTGCCGCCTACAACCAGGGCCAGCGCGGCGAGGTGGAACACCAATTGGCGCTGGCGGTGCCGACCTTGTTCAAAGTGGGCCTGTTCGATCTGTTCCCGCCGCAGGAATGGATGCGCGGCGACAATCCCGGGCGCCGCCTGGTAGGAGAGTTGGCGCGCGACTGGCTGAACAAACAGGCCGTCAACGCATAAAAGCATTCTCCAGCCGCCGCAGCCCACAGCCGGCGGCTTTGGCGTTAAGCTGTCGCTTCAAATCGACTGGAGTGGATCATGCTGATGCAAAAACAGAACGCCGGCCTGCTGGTGGTGGATATCCAGGACAAGCTGCTGCCGGCGGTGCACGATGCGGATGGACTGCTGGCCCGCAGCCGCTGGCTGATCGCCGTGGCGCGCGACCACGGCCTGCCCATCGTGTTTTCCGAGCAATACCCGCGCGGCCTGGGCGGCACGCTGGCGGCGCTGCGCGAAGCCGCGCCGCAAGCGCAGGTAGTGGATAAGCTGCACTTCTCCTGCGTGGCGGCAGAGTGTCTGCCGCCCGCGCTGATGGAAAAGCAGCAGATCATCGTATGCGGCATGGAAGCGCATGTTTGCGTGCTGCAGACGGTGTTGCAGTTGCTGGCTATCGGCAAGCAAGTGTTCGTGGTGGCCGATGCCGTCTCCAGCCGCAAACCATCCGACATCGAGCTGGCGGTCGGCCGGATGCGCGCGGCCGGCGCGGTGATCGTCAGCCGCGAAATGGTGCTGTTCGAACTGCTGGAGAAATCCGGCAGCGAGCATTTCAAGCAGATGAGCCAACGCTATCTGGTGGGCGAGCAGCCCTGAAAATGAATCGGGGTTGTCGAAGCTTACCTCTTCGACAACCCCGTCCAATGGCGGCTTTGCCGCTCTCATCCTCCCCTTTGCAGACCGGCGCGCGGACCTTGCGGTCCTGCTCACTAGCTTGCCCAACACTTAGCAAACAGCGTGCCAGCTTTTGCATGCTCAAAATCGCGGTTTTGACGGACGCATTACGCCATCTCACGACGAACAAGCACCTGAATGGTGCAAAGATTCATGACATGGCACCAAAATGAAACAGAAATTAATCGTTCCTGTCAGATAGCTGACACGTCCGCACTGGAACTGTCATCTTTCGCCCTTATCCTAAACTGGAAAAGCAAAGCACACATAACAAGGAGAATGCTCATGACTTCGTTCCAGGATCTGCTGCAAACCCTGCCCGCCACCGACGGCATCGACGCCATCGTATTGCTCAGCCCGGAAGGCGAGGCGCTGCACCGGCTGGAAAACCGCCCCGGCACCGCGGGCTCCCTGCGCGTCTACCATGCGCTGGTGAAGCGCCACGGCCATATCGACCGCAAGGCGGCGCGCGAAGGGCTGGAATTGTTCGCCGAGCATACCGCCGCCGCGCGCAGCCAACCCGGCAGCCATCCGAATATCGACCGCCTGCTGGCCATTGCCGAACACGGCGCGCCGGGCGTGCGCGCCCGCGTGGTGCTGAAAGCGGAAGACTGAATCAACGCAGCGCCATCAACGCAAAACCCGCCGCAATCGAAACCGTGGTGCTGACCAGCCCCGGCACGATGAAGCTGTGGTTGAATACCCAGCGGCCGATGCGCGCGGTGCCGGTGTAATCCATTTCCACCGCCGCGATCAGGCTGGGATAGCTGGGCAACACATACACGCCCACCACCGCCGGATAGATGGCGATCAGCACCGGCGCGGCGATGCCCAGCGATACGCCCAGCGGCATCATCACCTTGGTGGTGGCGCCCTGGCTGAACAGGATCACCGCCATGGTGAACACGGCGAAGGCGAACAGCCACGGCGCGGCTTCGATGATGCTGACGATATTGTGCTTGAACAGCGGCAGATTGCCCTGGATGAAGGTATCGCTCATCCACGCCGCGCCCAGGATGGTCACCGCCGCCACCGCGCCGGAACGGAACATGCTGCCGGACACCATGGCCTGCAAATCAGCCTTGCACAGCAACACCGCCAGCGCGGAGTAAGTCAGCATGCACATCTGGATCACATCCACCATCGCCACCGGCTCCATGCCCTTGGCGCCGGGCCAGGCCGGCCGCAGCTGCGGCATGGCCGCCAGCAACACGATCAGCGCCACGGTAAGCAGGAAGCCGTACACCGACCAGGCCGCGCCGCGCGGCAGGTCGGCCGCATCGGCGCTTTGCGGCCGCGCGATCATGCCGGCAGCCAGCCGTTGCCGGTACACCGGATCATCTGCCAGCTCGCAGCCATAGCGCAGCATCGCCAGGCCGCCGGCCAAGGCGCCCAGCAGCGTCGCCGGAATGCTGATCATGATGATGTCGGTCAGGGCAACGCCATGCGGCGCCAGCACCGTGGCCAGCGCCACAGTGGCGGCCGACACCGGGCAGGCGACAATGGCGTTCTGCGAGGCCACGGTCAGCCCGGCCAGCGGCCGCTCCGGCCGGATGCCGGTCTTCTCCGCCACTTCCACCACGATGGGCATCAGCGCCAAGGCGATGAAGCCGGTGCCGGCTAGAAAAGTGGACAGCCAGCCCACCAGCGGCGCCAGCAGCACGATATGGCGCGGATTGCGCCTGAGGAAGCGCGCAGCCACCTCCACCATGTAGTCCAGCCCCTTGGCCGACTGCAACGCCGCCGACGCGGTAATGACCGAGATGATGATCAGAATGACGTCTATCGGCGCGTGCCCCGGCTTGAGACCGAAGACGAAAGTCAGGATGAACAGGCCGGCGCCGCCGGTCACCCCCAGGCCGATGCCGCCCATCCTCACGCCAAGGAAAATCGCCCCGAGCACGACTAGCAGTTGCAGGTAAACCATGATGCCGCTCCCCTTATCACAGAACCCGATTGTCGCAAGATAACCGGAACGGCGGCTTGTCCAGGATCAGGGCTGGCTTATATGCCGCTCACAAGGCGCGCGCCATCGCGATCTCGCAACCGGCATCATGGCCAGTCGCGCCCCAATGCGCCGGCAGCCGGACAAAGCCCTCGGCCTCATACAGGCAAACCGCCTCGGCCAGCGCCGCCGTGGTTTCCAGATAACACTGGCGATAACCCAGCGCCCTGGCCTTGGCCAACAGCTGCCGCAGCAGGCGCCGGCCCAAGCCGCGCCCGCGCAGCGCGGCGTCGAAGTACATTTTCTGCAGTTCGCACACGCCTTTCTCTCCGCCTGCCAGCGGCGCGATGCCGCCGCCGCCCAGCAGCCGGCCATCCGGCCCGACAATCACCAGATAGCGCGAATCGACGCGGTTATACACGGAAAACAGCGCGTCCAGCTGCGGATCCATGAAGCCGCACCCTTGGCCCAGCCCGTATTCGGCCGACACCTGCCGAATCAGCGCCGCCAGCGCGCCATTATCGGCCGCCGACAGCGGCCGGATGGCATAGCCCTGCTGCCTGCCGGCATGCAGCAAGGCGCGCCGGTACAGCCGCAGCACCTCTTCCAGCCTTGCCCGCTCCGCCTCGTCCAGTTGCTGCAGCACCCGCGCCATGTCGGCATCCATCGCCGCGTGCAGCCGCCGCAGCCAGTCGCGGCCGGCATCGGTCAAGTCGGCCAGCTTGCTGCGGCCATCAGCCGGGCAATCGCGCCAGGCGATCAGGCCGCGCTCCGCCAAGCGCTGCAGCGGCCGGCTGCTATTGGACTTGTCCACGCGCAGCCGGTCCGCCAGCTGCTGATTGCTGGCCGGTCCGGCCTCCAGCTCTATCAACAGATGCGCCTCCACCGGACTCAGCTCGACGTCGCCGCAACGCCCGGCCAGCATGCCCAGCTCCCTGACGATATCGCGCGACAGACCGCGCAATTCACGCTCATCCATGACTCCACCCTAATAGTTGCATATCGCAACCATAAGGGCATTTAGTTGCATTGCGCAACCAAATTATCGATGAACGTGAAAAAGCCCGCCGAAGCGGGCTTTTCGCTAAGCTTCCTGAAACAGGAATTAAGCTTCGCCGACCACAACCACCTTGATCGGAGCAACCACGTCGTGGTGCAGGGCGATCTCGATGTCGTATTCGCCGATGGCCTTGAACGGGCCGTTCGGCAGGCGAACTTCGTGACGCTTGATTTCGACGCCGAAAGCGGTAACCGCTTCAGCAACGTCGACGTTGGTCACGGAGCCGAACAGACGACCGTCCACACCAGCCTTCTGGGCGATGGTGATCACGGCTTCGTTCAGCTTCTCGGCGCGTACCTTGGCGTCGGCCAGGATAGCGGCTTGCTTGGCTTCCAGATCGGCGCGACGAGCTTCGAACTCTTTCAGGTTCGATTCGGTAGCGCGCTTGGCTTTGCCTTGCGGGATCAGGAAGTTACGGGCGAAGCCGTTCTTCACATTCACCACATCACCCAGTTGACCCAGGTTGGCAACTTTTTCGAGCAGAATGATTTGCATCTCTTAAGTTCCTTTCCCGGTCTTAGTGCTGGTCGGTGTACGGCAGGAAGGCCAGGAAGCGAGCACGCTTGATAGCGGTGGTCAGCTGACGCTGGTAGCGGGCCTTGGTGCCGGTGATGCGAGCCGGGATGATTTTGCCGTTTTCGGCGATGAAATCCTTCAGGAGATCAACGGACTTGTAGTCGATTTCCTTGATGCCTTCTGCCGTGAAGCGGCAGAACTTCTTGCGCTTGAAGAGTTGACGAGCCATTTTGACTAACCTTTTACAAATTCAACATATTCGATATTGAGTACCAACCGCGGATTGCGCAGACTGCGCTGGCCCAGGAATCCGGTGACATTCATCACCTGTCCCGCCAGCTTCCCGGCATGTTTCCGGGCGTCTTCGCCTATCCATACGGCCTGTATATCGCAGGCCACATCACGCTCGAAGCCCCCGGCGCTTTGCCGGGACTGATGCTTGAGCCACATCTCCAACACCGGCAAGCCGGCGGGGGTGTATCTCAGCGCATCTTCGCGCTCAACCGTGACGGTCAGTAGCAGACGGTTCTGCAAGACCGTTACCTCTGCCTATCAGGCAGAAGCTTCAGTCTCGGCGGCCGGCTGGGCGTCCAGCAGGTTCTTCGCCTTTTCGTCCTTCATCATCGGGGACGCGTCGGTGATCGCACGGTCCAGCTTGATGCTGAGGTGACGCAGAACGGCGTCGTTGAACTTGAAGGCGTGCTCGATCTCGGCCAGGGTTTCCGACTGGCACTCAACGTTCATCAGAACGTAGTGAGCTTTGTGCAGCTTTTGGATCGGGTAAGCCAGTTGACGGCGGCCCCAGTCTTCCAGACGGTGGATCTTGCCTTCAGCGGCCAGAACCATGCCCTTGTAGCGCTCGATCATGGCCGGAACCTGTTCGGACTGGTCCGGGTGCACGATGAACACGATTTCGTAGTGACGCATGCGAACTCCTTTTGGCTATTCGTAGCCTTTTGCCATGCGGTTGCAAAAGGCAAGGTAGTAAACCGCAGCATTCTACGCACTTTGCCGCAGCTAGGCAAACATCTGTCGGTGGATTTTGCGGATATGTGCCCAGCCTGCGCCGAGGCCGATGCGGATTTACAACTTTTTGCTGCGGCTGATCTCGGTCACCACGCCGTTTTTCACGGTGACCGTGGTGGTGTAAGGCAACTGGTCGTTAGCCAGCCAGGTGAGGACGCGCGTGCTGTCCACCGTCACCGTGCCATTGCCGCTCAAGCTTTTAGTCTGCGGACCGTCGCTGGCGTAATCCGGCGCGCCGGCCTTGGAAATCAGCTCCGCTTCCTGCATGCCGTTGTGCAGCCGGATATAAGTCGCAAACGGAATCGGCGCGGCCTGGGCGGCGCCGGCCAGCAGAACGGCCAGCCATAACAGTTTTTTCATTCTTCCCTCCCGCCTCAGCGGATTTTTTTCACCACGTCTATCAGCTCGGTCACCATGCCGGTGGCGTCGCCCTGCTGCATGGCGCGGGAGACGCAGCCCTTCATATGGTTTTCCAGCAACTGCAGCGCCACCGCGTCCAGCGCGGACTTCACCGCCGCCACCTGGGTCAGCACGTCCACGCAGTAGCGATCGGATTCGATCATGCCGCTGATGCCGCGCACCTGTCCCTCTATGCGCGCCAGCCGCTTCAACAAGGCAGCCTTGCCCGGCTGAACCACCGTGCGTTCGGCCGGCGCGTGTTCGTGGCAGCAATCATCTTTTGTATGGGTGGAGTCGGTCATCATCGGTCCCGATCAGTCAATGCGGCATTATCGCCGATTCTCATGCCGCCCGGCATCAGGCGCGCGCATCGAGCACGCCCATCATGCCGGCGTCCTCGTGTTCCAGGATATGGCAGTGAAACATCCTCGGGCCAGGCAAGTCCTGGCGGAAGCGCAGTCGCACTTTCTGCTCCGGCGGCACATTGACGACGTCGCGCCAGGCCAGATACGGCTCCTTTTTCCACCCCTTGCCATCGTGCCGCTCGGTCACCTGGAACTGGGTGCCATGCAGGTGGAAGGGGTGATCCATATCGGCCTGATTATCAATCTCCCATTCTTCCACCTCGCCCACCTTGCCGATGAAATCCACGCGGTCCATGTCAAAGGTCTGGCCATTGATCAGGAACATGGCCGCCGGATTGGCCATATCCTCGCTGAACACCACGCGCCGCCTGACCGTTGGTTTGGGCAAAGCCGCCACCGTGCAGAGGCGGCGCGGCAACGCGGCGGTGGCCACGGCCGCGCCCGCCTCGATGCCCAGCAGCGGCAGGGGCTTGTCCTGCTCCGGCCCCATCATCTTGCCGCGGGCGTACGGCAACGCCAGCAATCCGGATGGTTTGCCCGACGCGAAACGGCCGGTCACCGCCAGCTCCACCCGCGCGCCGGGCGGCAGCAATACATATGCCATGCGTCGCGGACGTTCGATCAGGCCGCCATCGGTGCCGACCAGCCAGACTTCATGCGCCGGCAGCGCCAGTTTCAGCACCCGCGCGCTGGTGGCGTTCCACACTCGCCAGCGCTGGCGCTCGCCCATCCCCAGCGTCAGCCTGGGCTGCCAAGCGCCGTTGACCAGCACGAATTGTCCTTCGCGGCCATCCATCCGGTCCGCTTCGCTATTGGCGGCGATCTGCCCATCGCCATCCAGCTTCAGATCGGACAACACCAGCCAGCGCTCCGGCAGGTGAGCCAAGGGATCATTGCGGCTTCTCACCACGAACACCCCCGCCAGGCCGCGATACACCTGTTCCGCGGTATGGCCATGCGGATGAGGGTGGTACCAATACGTGCCGGCGCTGCCTGGCGGCAGCGTGAAACGGTATTCGCGCGCCTGCCCGGACGGCACCGCGTCATGCGGATTGCCATCCTGGTCGGCCGGAATCGGCAGGCCGTGCCAATGCACGGTGGTCGGCTGAGGCAGACGGTTTTCGAAGCGCAACGCCAGCGTCTCGCCTTCAAGCAACTCGATGGCCGGCCCCGGCACACTGTCGTTATAGGCCCAGAAAGCCGTTGGCTTTCCTCCCGGCAGCAAGGGCAGGTTCAGCGGCGCCGCGGTCAAACACCCGTGCAAGACGCCGTCCTTGCGCTCCAACGGCAAACGCAGCCCCTCCGGCAGCGGGCCGCCGCTCGGCATGCCCAGAGCCTGGGCGCCAGGCATGACAGCCTCTGCCTGCTCCCCGCCATGCGCCGCTTGAGCCGTATCGGCCCGCGCGGAGCGGATCATCCATGGCGACAGCGCCAGCGAGGCGCCCCATTGCATCAACCGACGACGTTGCATCATTCGCTCCCTTTGATACCCCACATAGGTATATTGCACATAGAGCGCCAACGATGCCAGCGGTTCCGCGCCATGGCCGCGCAAGCATAAAAAAAACGGCAAGCCTGAGCTTGCCGTTTTTGGGAGAGATGCTTGCTTACTTGGCGACGTGCGGCGTCAGCAGTTGCAGCAACTGGGCCAGGACTTTCGGACTGCCGGCCACGATGTCGCCGGACTCCAGCCAACCTTGTTCGCCGGTGAAGTCGGTGACGATGCCGCCCGCCTCTTGCACGATCAGGCTGCCGGCCGCGATGTCCCACGGCTTCAGGTTCAGCTCGAAGAAGCCCTCGACGCGGCCGCAGGCCACATTGCACAGGTCCAGCGCGGCCGCGCCTTCGCGGCGCACGCCGGCGGTCTTGCCGATCACGTCCTTCAGCATGCCCAGGTACTGGTCGAGATAGCTCTGATCGGCCACCGGGAAGCCGGTGGAAATCACGCACTCGTTCATCATGAAACGCTTGGAAACGCGGATGCGGCGATCGTTGAGGAAGGCGCCGACGCCGCGCGAGGCGGTGAACAGATCATTGCGGCTCGGGTCGTAGACCACGGCCTGCTGAATCTGGCCCTTGTGCGCCAGCGCGATCGAGATGCCGTATTGCTGATGGCCGTGCAGGAAATTGGTGGTGCCGTCGATCGGGTCGATGATCCATTCGTATTCAGAAGAACCCACGCCTTTGGCGCCGGACTCTTCTGCTAGAATCGCGTGCTTCGGATAAGCTTCGAGAATGGTTTGGATGATCGCTTCTTCGGCAGCGCGATCCACCTCGGTCACAAAGTCATTGTGCTTTTTCTTCTCTACGCGGATGGTATCGAGATTAAGCGACGCGCGCTGGATAACACTGCCAGCGCGGCGAGCGGCTTTAACCGCGACATTGAGCATCGGATGCATTGACGGCCTCTACACTTGAACAATGGGCGGATGCCCGTCTATGACGCGACACCCGCCGGTAACAATCTGGGTTAAGGAACAAAAAAACCCGACGCGTGGGCGCGGGCTTTTGGTATTTGCCCGCTATTTTAATGTGAAAACGCCAATGAATAAACCCCAAGTACCTGATTTTCTGAAAAACATCCGCGTCGTGCTGGCCAGGCCCAACCATCCAGGCAACATCGGCTCCGCCGCCCGCGCGATGAAAACCATGGGTTTGAGCCGGCTCTACCTGGTCGAACCCAAAGTTTTCCCCAGCGACGAGGCCAATACCCTGGCCTCCGGCGCGGTCGATCTGCTGGAGCGCGCCACCGTGGTATCGTCGCTGGCCGAAGCCCTGGCCGATGCCACCGTCGCCTGCGCGCTGACCAGCCGCCGCCGCGAGCTGACCACTCCGCTGTCCACGCCGCGCCAGACCACGCCGGAGCTGATCGCCCGCGCGCGGGACGGCGAACAGGTGGCGCTGGTATTCGGCAACGAAACCTTCGGCCTCTCCATCGAGGAAGTGGAACAGTGCAACCGGCTGGTGACCATCCCCGGCAACCCTGACTATTTCTCGCTGAATCTGGCGATGGCGGTGCAAGTGATGACCTACGAGCTGTTCAGCCACACCGGCGTCGACGTGGAATATCTGCGCGCCGACGGCGAAACCGCCACCCAGGGCGAAGTGGACGGCATGTGCGGCCATCTGGGGCAGGCGATGGACGAAATCGGCTACTTCCAGCGCCGCAACAGCGAACGGCTGATGCGCCGCATGCGCACCATGTTCCACCGCGCCGGCCTGCTGCGCGAAGAAATCGACATCTTGCGCGGCTTCTACAAACAAGTGCAGCGCGTCGCCGGCAAAGCTTCCGGCCATGGCGACTGAGCCTGCCTACGATCTGCCGTACGCGCACCCGGCGGTGCGCGACCTGGCCTTCCTGCTGACCTCGCCTTCTCCCTGGCGCTGCGGCGCGGACCTACCGCCAGCGCGCCTGCTGGGCGCCGAGGGCGCGGCGCAGCTGGCGGCGCTGGAGCGGGACCCCGCGCCGCTGCAGAACTGGCTGGCGGCCTTCACCGGCAGGCGGCTGGGCCATTATGCCGAAAGGCTGTTTTCCTTCTGGTTCCGCCATGCGCCGCACATCCGCCTTGCCGCCGAAAACCTGACCGTCTGCAACGATGAGCGGCGCACGCTGGGCGAATTCGACTTCCTGCTTTGGCTGGATGGCGAACCCTGGCATCTAGAAACTACCAGCAAATTCTACTTGCAACTGGGCCCAGGCCCGGACGGACTGATTGGCCCCGGACTGCGCGACGCCTGGCGTTTGAAAGCCAGCAAACTCACCAGCCAACTGGCGCTGAGCCGCCATCCCGCCGCCGCCGCCCGCCTGCCGGACGGCTTTGCCGGCTGTCGCGTCGGCGCGCGCCTGAGCGGCTGGTTCTTCTATGCGGCGGACCAGGCGCCATCGGCGCCGCTGGCCGCGGATCAGCTGCGCGGCTGGCACGCGCCCTTGGCGCAGCCCTGGCCGCGCCGCCATGCCGACTCGCGCTGGGCCTGGCTGCCGCGCTTGTCGTGGCTGGCGCCGGCCAGGCTGGGCGCGCATGACACGCATGACGAAAGCGATCTGCGCGCGCGGCTGCAGCCCTATCCGGCGCCGCAGCTGGTGGCGGAGCTGCAAGCGGCGGCGGACGGCAGCTGGCGCGAAGTGGCGCGCGGCTTCGTCACGCCGGCCGGCTGGCCCGATCCAGACCGCCTGGCCGATTTGCAAGCCCGCATTGCCGCCCTGCCCGCCCAATGACAGGCCGCCGTGCCGCCACGCGATGCAAGGCACCCATCCGCATCGGCATGCCCAGCGCGCAAAAAAACCCGCGGCCTTGCGGCGGCGGGCTTGGTCCCAATCGGGCGCGATCAGCGCGCGGCGACCAGCTTGATTTCAACTTTCCATGCCGGATTGGCCAGCTTGGCCTCCACCGTGGCGCGGGCCGGCACGTGGCCAGCCGGCACCCAGGCATCCCAGGCGGCGTTCATCGCTTCGTAGTCGGCCAGGCTGGCCAGGAAAATGGTGACGTCGACGATCTTGGTCTTGTCGGAGTCCAGTTCCGCCAGCAGGGCGTCGATCTGAGCCAGCACGTTTTCGGTCTGGGCGCGGGCGTCGGCCTCGGTGTTTTCCGGCACTTGGCCAGCCAGGAAGATCAGGCCATTGCTGACCACGGCCTCGGCCAAACGGGCGCCCTGCTTGTGACGGTAGATGCTCATATCGTTCTCCATATGCGGTGGGTTATCGCCGTCGATTCTAGCGACAAAGCGCTCAGCTGTCCCGCTGGGCCTGCGCCAAATCCTCGATCAGCGCCGCCTCGCCCTCCACGCCCACCGACAGCCGGATCAGGTTGTCGTGGATGCCCAACGCCGCGCGGCGCTCGGCCGGGATGGACGCGTGCGTCATCGCGGCCGGCAAGCACACCAGGCTCTCTATCCCGCCCAGGCTTTCCGCCAGCGTGAACAACTTGAGTTTGGACAGGAAGGCATTGACGTCGCCCTTCAGGTAGAACGACACGATGCCGCCGTAACCTTGCATCTGACTGCGCGCCAGCTCATGCTGCGGATGGCTCTCCAGCCCCGGATACAGCACGCCGTCCACCCACGGCTGCGCCTCCAGCCAGCGCGCGATGGCCAGCGCATTGCGGTTGTGCTGCTCCACCCGCAGGGCCAGCGTGCGCAGGCCGCGCAGCACCAGGAAGCTGGGGAAGGCGTCCAGGATGGCGCCGACTGCGTTGTGCAGGAAGGCCAGCTGCTCGGCCAGCTCCGGCTGGTGACGGCTGACCACCGCCACGCCGGCCACCACGTCGGAATGGCCGTTCAGGTATTTGGTGGCGGAATGGACCACGATGTCGAAGCCGAAATCCAGCGGCCGCTGATTGACCGGCGAGGCGAAGGTATTGTCGACCACCCCGATCAGCCCACGATCGCGCGCGATGGTGGCCACCGCATGCAAATCCACCAGTTGGTTCAGCGGATTGGACGGCGTTTCCACCCAGATCATCTTGGTATTCGGGCGAATGGCGGCCCGCAGCGCGGCGCTGTCGGCCGAGGCGACGTAAGTCACTTCCAGATTGGCGCTGAGCTTGCGCACCCGCTCGAACAGGCGGTAGGTGCCGCCATACAGGTCGTTGACCGCGATCAGGTGGCTGCCGGCCGGCAGCAGCTCCAGCACGGTGGAGATCGCCGCCAGGCCGGAGCCGAAGGCGTAGCCGCGCAGGCCGCCTTCCAGCTCGGCCACGGCGCGCTCCAGCGCCTCGCGCGTCGGGTTCTGCGAACGCGAGTATTCATAGCCGGTGTGCTCGCCCGGCGCGCTCTGGCGATAGGTGGAGGTGGCGTAGATAGGCGGCATCACGGCGCCGAAGGCGTCTTCATGCGCGCCGGCGGTCACGGCCAGGGTGTGGAAATCGGTCATGTTCTATCCTCTCGATGCGATTTTCGGCAAGGGTTGCGGCCCCGCTGCGGGCCGTGTGATTGGGACGAGGCTCAGGCCGCGCGCGGCTGCCGCCGCCAGAAAGACAGCAGGTCGGCTTGGGTGATCAGGCCCAGATAGCGGCCGTTGTCCACGATCAAGGCGATATGGCCATCGTTGAACACCTGCAGCAGATTCTGCAGCGTGGCATGCGGCGACAAGGTCTGCACATGGCCGCTCATCGCGCTGCGCACGGTCTGGCGGAAGTTTTCCGGCTCGCCGTTCACCGACAGCAGCAGGTCCCACTCGTCCAGCACGCCGACCACCCGGTCGTCCTCCAGCACCGGCATCTGCGATACATCGTGCAGGCGCATGCGCTGGTAGGCCACATTCAGCGGCTCGTCCGGATGGCACGACACGGTGCTGCCGTCCTGATGGCGGCGGACGATCAGATCGGTCAGGCCGCCCAGCTGCGGCAAGCGCAGCATGCCCTGGTCCACCAGCCAATCGCGGTTATACATCTTGGACAGGTACTTGTTGCCGCTGTCGCACACCAGCGTCACCACCCGCTTGGGCCGGGTTTGCTCGCGGCAGTAGCGCAACGCCGCCGCCAGCAAGGCGCCAGAGGAAGAGCCGGCCAGGATGCCCTCTGCCCGCAGCAGGTGCTGAGCGGTGTCGAAGCTTTCCTGATCGCTGATGCGGAAAGCGCGCCGCACCAGGGAGAGGTCGGTCTGCGGCGGGATGAAGTCTTCGCCTATGCCTTCGATCAGCCAGCTGCCGGCCTGGCCGTAGCTGCCGGTTTCGACATAGTCCGCCAGCACCGAGCCCACCGGATCGGCCAACACGAATGCGGTATCGGGCGAGTGGGCGCGGAAGAAGCGGCTCAAGCCCGTCAGCGTGCCGCTGGAGCCTACGCCCACCACCACCGCATCCACCTTGCCGTCCATCTGGCGCCAGATCTCCGGGCCGGTCGTGGTTTCGTGCGCCAGCGGGTTGGCCGGATTGTTGAATTGATCGATGTAGTAGGCGCCGGGGGTTTCGCTGGCGATGCGCGCCGCCAGGTCCTGGTAGTACTCAGGATGGCCCTTGCCCACATCGGAGCGGGTCAGCACCACCTGGGCGCCCAGCGCCTGCAGGTGCAGAATTTTCTCGCGGCTCATCTTGTCCGGCACCACCAGCGTCAAGGGATAACCCTTCTGCGCCGCCACCAGGGCCAAACCCAGCCCGGTGTTGCCTGCGGTGGCCTCGATGATGGCGCCGCCCGGCTTAAGCAGACCGTCGCGCTCTGCGGCCTCTATCATCGTCAGCGCGATGCGGTCCTTGATGGAACCGCCCGGATTCTGGCTTTCCAGCTTCAGGTACAACTCGCAGGGGCCGGTATCCAGATGGCTTACCTTCACCAATGGGGTATTGCCGATCAGCGACAAAACCGACATATCTTTCATCTCAACACTCCAGGCTATTTTAAAATTACTTTCAGTAATTTTTAGTTATATAAAAAGCAAAAAATTTTCTACTTCTTCGCCATCTTGCTACCCAGGTATAGCAAGGCTTTACACCACCGCGCTGGCTTGCATGAAACTGTAGAAAAACACCAGCTCAGGATCGCTGCGCAGTTGACGCAGTTCGCGCGTCATTTCATCGACCAGCTGCGCGTCCACTCGGCCCGATTCGATCAGTTGATCCGCCGCCGACAACAGCAGTTCGGTCCAATAATCCAGCACCAACTGGCGGCGGTGCGGCTCGCGGCTGTCCAGATGCCAGGTCTTGACCCGCGTTTCCACCTCGCGGAAGCCCAACCGCAACAACATATTGCCCAGCTTGGCGCCGACGAAGGGATCGCCGCCGACTACCAGCTGATGGTCGTTGAAGGCCAGCCAGTATTGCTGCAGGCGCGCCGAATACGGCGCCATGAAGAAAGTGGCGTTCATCGCCTCGGTGGCGTACAAGCGGGCGCCGGGCTTGAGCACGCGCCGCGCTTCGGCCAATACCCGCTCCGGCGCATGCACGTGCTCCAGAATCCAGCACAGGAAAGCGCCGTCGAAGCTGGCCGGGGCGAAATCCATGTCTTCCGCGTCCATATGCAGCAACGTGGCGCGTTCCTGGTACGGACTGCCCTGCAGCCTTTGCCGCGCCACCGCCAGCTGGCGTTGGCTGAAGTCGATGCCGGTGATATTCAGGTCCGGGAAACGACGCAGCAGGATTTCAGTTTGCGCACCGACGCCGCAGCCAACCTCCAGCAGCCGGCCGCCGCTGGAAAAGTCGACGTCGCGGTACACCATGGACTCGAAAAATCGGGCCTGGCGCACCAGCCGCGCCTGTTCAGTAGCGGAAAAGCCATGGATATACGGCTGATCCTGCGGCGCTTCCGCCAATTGCAATGCACTCATCGATGACCTCGCTCGGATAAGCAACAGGTCTACATTATATTTCCAAAGGCTATTTAGAAAACAAATTCTATTTGAAATTTGAATATAGAAAAAAACTCTAACCGCGCGCAGGCAAGAAAAAACCCGCATCGGCTCGATGCGGGTTTGATCGTGGCGGCCGTCTGGATCAGGCCAGCGCCGTCTGCCTCAGGTTCTGCGAGAAGCGCTGCAGCGCGGCGATGCCGGAGGCCTCGGCGCGGCTGCACCAGTCCTGCAACTCCTGCAGCAATTGTTCGCGGCTCAGGCTGGAGCGCTCCCACAGACGCGTCAGCTCCTGCCGCATCGTGTAGATGGTGGCCAATACCTGGCTTTGCTCCAGAACCTTGGCCAATTGCGCGCGCTCGGCTTCCGGAATGTCCTTCTCGTCCTGTTTCAGCCATACCTTCATCTTGCGCTTCAAGTTGACCTGCGGCAGCTCCGGCAGGCTCAGCTTGGCCAGCTCCGCGCGGTATTCCGCCCTCAGCTCGCGCGCGTAGCGGGAGGCGATGGCGTAGCGGTTGGCGATGATGGCCTGCAGATGCTCCAGATCCAGCTGCGGCCGCGACGGGTCTCGCGCCAGCTGCGGGGCCACCTTGCGCACCGTGGCCAGCTTCAAACTCGCCAGGATGCGGATATACATCCAGCCGATGTCGAACTCGTACCACTTGTACGACAGCTTGGCCGAGGTGCCGAAGGTATGGTGGTTATTGTGCAGCTCTTCGCCGCCGACCAGGATGCCCCAGGGCACCAGATTGGTGGACGCGTCTTCATTCTCGAAATTGCGATAGCCCCAGAAGTGGCCCAGGCCGTTGATGACGCCTGCGGCCCAGAACGGGATCCACACCATCTGCACCGCCCAGATGGTCAGACCCAGCGGCCCGAACAGGATCAGGTCGATGATCAGCATCAGCACGATGCCCTTGGCGTTGTGGCGGCTGTAGACGTTGCGCTCCAGCCAGTCATCCGGCGTGCCGTGGCCGAACTTGTCCATGATGGACTGATCCTTGCAGGCGGCGCGGTACAGCTCGGCGCCTTCCCACAGCACTTTCTTGATGCCCAGCACCTGCGGACTATGCGGGTCTTCCAGCGTTTCGCAGCGGGCGTGATGCTTGCGATGGATCGCGGCCCATTGCTTGGTGACCATGCCGGTGGTCAGCCACAGCCAGAAGCGGAAAAAATGGCTGGCGATGGGATGCAGATCCAATGCGCGGTGCGCCTGGTGGCGATGCAGGAAAATGGTGACGGAGGCAATCGTGATGTGGGTCAGAATCAGGGCGGCAACGATATAGCCCCACCACGGAAGGTCCATCAGACCGTTGAGCCAGTTCATGTCTTGAATCAATCCAATTACTTAGAGGTAAAGCTCTATTCTATAGCACAGCCGGCGCCGCTGTCAGAGCGTTTTTCCCGCACGCGCCGCCGAACACACCATCCAAACCGCTGTTGGTGTACCATAGAGCCTCATTTCACCCTAGTTCAGAAAAATACTAGTGTTGCCAAAACGTCAGCTGATCATTGCCGGCGCCGCCATCGGCGGCCTGTTTGTCCTGTACGCGGGTTCCAGCTATTGGGCCGGCGTCAAGGCCGAAGACACCTTGCAGGAGCAATACCGGATGCTTGCCGGGCTGCCCCTGTTCAAGGTCAAATCGCACAGTTACGAACGCGGCTGGTTCTCGTCCAGCGAGACCACCGAACTGGTGTTCAACCGCCATCTGTCCGGCCCTTACGAAAACATGCTGCCGGACAATATGAAGCCGTTGCTGAACGCCACGATCAAGTTCACCAACCATATCCAGCATGGTCCGCTGCCAGGCTTGGGTTCGTTCGACTTCCGCCCGGGGCGGGCGCTGGTGCGCACCGAGTTCGCGATGAGCGACGCCACCCGCAAGACGCTGAAGACCTTCTTCGGCGACAAGGAGCCGATCACCATCGTCAACCGCATCGGTTTTGGCGGCGGCGGCCTGCTTGACGTCAGCGTGCCGGCCTTCGACTACGAAGAAGCGCTGTCCGGCGTGAAGATGAAATGGAAAGGCTTCGACCTCAAGGTCGACTATTCGCATAACTACCAGGACTACAAGACTGAGGCGCTGTCGCCGGGCTTCCTGCTGGAGGCGTCCAGCAAGGGCGGCGTGTCGTTCGACGGCGTGCATTACGCCTCCGACATGCGCCTGGGCGGCACCGGCGTCAAACTGGGCACCAGCGAGCTGACCATAGGCAATGTGCAGCTGACCTCTCACGAGAGCGTGCCCTACAGCATCAAGCTGAACGAGCTGATCTACCTGATGACGCGCGTCCGCGTCGGCGAGTTCGTCAACCCGTCCGGCGAGTTCAAGCCGTCGTCGGTGGTGTTGAAGAATTTCAGTTACCAGATCGTCACCAGCGAGCAGGACGACTTCGTCAATACGCGCGGCAAGGTCAACTTTGCCGAGCTGAGCATCAGCGATCATCGCTATGGCCCGATGCGCCTCGACGTGTCGGCCAACCATCTGCATGGCCCGACGCTGGTCAAGCTGGACAAGGCGATCAGCGCGATTCCGTTTGAAGGCGTGGACCCGGCAGTGCTGCGCAAGCAATACGTCGACACCATCAAGAAGAACGCGGTGCCGCTCCTGGAAAACAATCCCAAGCTGCTGATCAACGAGTTCTACCTGAAGATGCCGACCGGCGAGGCCAAGCTGCAAGGCAGCCTGGGCATCAACGGGCTGACCCCGGCGGACCTGAACGACATCACGCTGCTGGCCAAGCGCATCGAGGCGGAAGCCAAGCTGAGCCTGCCGCGGCAGACCCTGGAAGACCTGGTGCTGACCCAGGCCCGCAATCTGTTCACGGTTGACCACACGGCGGAAGAGCAGCCGAATATGAAGGAAGTGGAAGACCTGGCGCGCAGCCTGTTGGACAGCCAGTTGTCGCAATGGAAGAACGACGGCTACCTGGTTGAGGACAGGGGGCAGATCTCCACCGATCTGAGCTACAACGCGCAGGGCCTGACCATCCATCAGAAGAAAGTGCCGCTGCCCTGGCAGGATGAGCCTGCCGACGCTTCGGCGCCGGCGGCCGAGACCCAGGTCAAAAATTAAGGGCGCCATCCATGCAAAAGGGGCTGTCTCGCGACAGCCCCTTTTTTCATCTCTACGCGCAATCGGTCAGGACGCGTCTTCCATCTGGCTTTGCAGGTAGTTCTGCAAGCCCACCTTCTCGATCAGGCCGAGCTGGGTCTCCAGCCAGTCCACATGCTCTTCCTCGCTCTCCAGGATGTCCTCCAGCAGATCGCGGCTGACGTAGTCCTGGGAGGTCTCACAGTAGGCGATGGCTTCGCGCAGCAGCGGCAGCGCATCCATTTCCAGCTTCAGGTCGCACTCCAGCATTTCCTTCGGGTTTTCGCCGATGTGCAGCTTGCCCAGGTCCTGCAGATTCGGCAGCCCTTCCAGAAACAGCACGCGCTCAATCAGCTTGTCGGCGTGCTTCATCTCGTCGATGGATTCTTCGTATTCGTGTTCGTTGAGTTTCTTCAGGCCCCAGTTCTTGTACATGCGGGCATGCAGAAAATATTGATTGATGGCGGTGAGTTCGTTCTTGAGAATCTGGTTCAGGTATTTGATGACCTTCTTGTCGCCTTGCATGTCCTATCCTCCTGGGAAATCATCCAGGCATTATGGCACAGCAAGGCTTCATCTCAAGCCGCAATAGCGGGGTGACCAGCGGAAATGCCGGCGGCGGGAGGAAATCAGGCGGCGCTGCGCGCCACCGAGCAAGACGACAGTTCGATCTGGGCGTCCTTGCGGATCTGATTGGCCATGCAGGCGCACTTGCCGCAATCGGAAGCGATGCCGAGCTCGCGGCGCAGGTCGCACATGCGCGTGGCGCCGCCATGCACCGCTTGGCGGATCTGGCTATCGGTCACGGCGTTGCACAGGCAGACGTACATGGAAGCCCCCTCTGGCTTACAATCAAGAATAGTTATCATCATAGAGACAAACAAGAATGATTGTCAATAACATCGAAAGAGAATGGAAACCAAATACAACAGTCGCCGCCGTCATTGAGCGCGATGGGCGTTTTTTGATGATCGAGGAGGAAACAGCGGACGGGCTGCGCCTCAATCAGCCGGCCGGTCATCTGGAGCGCGGCGAAACCCTTCTGCAGGCGGCCATCCGCGAAACGCGCGAGGAAAGCGGCTGGCATTTCACCCCGCGCGGCTTGGTCGGCGTTTACCTGGCGGACCGCGCCGGCAGCGACATCACCTATCTGCGTTTCGCCTTCGCCGGCGACGCCGCCGCACCCGAAAGCGCCGTGGCACTGGATGAGGGCATCGTCGCCGTGCACTGGCTGACGCGCGAGGAGATCGCCGCCCAGTCCCAGCGGCTGCGCAGCCCGGTGGTGATGCAATGCATCGACGACTATCTTAATGGCATACTGCATCCGCTGGAATTGATACGCGACCTGCGCTGAGCCCCCACCGGATACCGCCTATGATCAAAGCCCTGCTGGCCTTATTGCTCTTTTTCGCCCTGCCCCAGGCCTTCGCCGATGCGCTAAACATCTGTTATCATTACCGATGTTCCAGGCATGCCTCCTTCGAACTATCCGCAGAGGAGCGTGATTGGCTGGCGGCGCGGCTATCCCAAGCCGATACGGCGCAAAACGAGCGCGAGGCGGCAGCAGACGCGGTTCAGACCCTGTACTTCATCGCCGCGCGCGATATGCCGATCTGGCAGGACAAGGGCGGCAATTTCCATGACGGCCCGGCCGAAGGCCGGATGGATTGCGTGGACCACAGCAGCAACGTCACCACCTTTCTGCGCTACCTGGATAGCCAGGGCTGGTTGAAATTCCACCATGCGGCGCCACCTGAATGGCGCGCGCCGCATATCCTGGACTTGCACTACACCGGCGTGCTGCACGACAACACCGCCAATCAGGACTGGGCGGTGGACACTTGGTTCAAGGATTTCGGGGAACCGCCCGTGGTGGTTCCCCTTTCAGTTTGGATGACGGGTTACGAGCCACCGGCCGTACCCGAGCCTGTCAAACAGGCAAGCAACAGCAAGGAAGGAAGCACCCCGTGACGGGTAAGAAACGCATCGTCGTCGGCATGTCCGGCGGCGTGGATTCGTCGGTAACGGCCTGGCTCTTGAAGCAGCAGGGCCATGAAGTGATCGGCGTGTTCATGCAAAACTGGGAAGACGACAACGACGACGAATACTGCTCCATCAAGCAGGACGCGCTGGACGCGATGAGCGTGGCCGACATCGTCGGCATCGACATGGAAATCGTCAACTTCGCCAAGGAATACAAGGACCGCGTGTTCTCGTACTTCCTCAAGGAATACTCGGCCGGCCGCACGCCGAATCCGGACGTGCTGTGCAATGCCGAGATCAAGTTCAAGGCCTTCCTCGACTACGCGATGGAACTCGGCGCCGACTGCATCGCCACCGGCCACTACGCGCGCAAGATGGAACAGGACGGCGTCCATTACCTGATGAAGGCGGTGGACCACACCAAGGACCAAAGCTACTTCCTGTACCGCTTGCAGCAGCATCAGCTGGCAAAAGCCATCTTCCCGCTGGGCGACATCAAGAAGACCGAAGTGCGCCAGCTGGCCGAGCAAGCCGGCCTGCCCACCGCTGCCAAGAAGGACTCCACCGGCATCTGCTTCATAGGCGAGCGGCCGTTCCGCGAGTTCCTGCAGCGCTATCTGCCCACCTCCCCCGGCCAGATGGTGACGCCGGACGGCAAAGTCGTGGGCGAGCACATCGGCCTGATGTACTACACGCTGGGCCAGCGCAAGGGTTTGACGATTGGCGGCAGCAAGGACGGCAACGGCGAGCCGTGGTTCGTCGCCGGCAAGGACATCCCGGACAACAAGCTGATCGTGGTGCAAGGCCACGACCACCCGCTGCTGCTGAAGCCGACGCTGTCCATGGCCGATCTGAGCTGGACGCTGCCGGACGCGCCGGCGCCAGGCGACTACAGCGCCAAGAACCGCTATCGCATGGCCGATGCCGCCTGCTCGCTGTCGCCCATCGTGGACGGCCAGGCCAGCCTGCGTTTCCAGGAGAAGCAATGGGCCGTCACCCCAGGCCAATCGGCTGTGCTGTACCACGGCGACATCTGCCTGGGCGGCGGCATCATCCGGTAAGCCCTGGCGGCGGCCATCATCCACGGGCATGAAAAAGGCAGGTCAATGACCTGCCTTTCGCTTTTCCATCAAGCCGGAATCAGTGCCCGTTGGCGTGAGAACAGCCGGAGATCAGGTTCTTCAGATCGTCCACTTTCACCAGCTGGATATGCTTGTGATCGACGGCGATCCAGCCCTGCTGCTGGAACTTGGACAGCGTGCGGCTGACGGTCTCCAGCTTCAGGCCGAGGAAGCTGCCGATCTCCTCGCGGCTCATGCGCAGGATGAAGTCGTTGGCGGCGAAGCCGCGGGTAGACAGGCGCTGCGACAGATTCAGCAGGAAGGCGGCAATGCGCTCCTCCGCCTTCATGTTGCCAAGCAGCAGCATGACGTTCTGGTCGCGCACGATTTCGCGGCTCATCAGCCGGTAGAAATGATGCTGCAGGCTGGGGATGTCGCGGCTCAGCGTCTCCATGCGGCCAAACGGCAGCTCGCACACCTCGCTGTCCTCCAGCGCGATGGCGTCGCAGCTGTGGTTGCCGGTGGAAATGCCGTCCAAGCCCATCAGTTCGCCGGACATCTGGAAACCGGTGACTTGTTCGCGGCCGTCCTGGCTGGCGACGCAGGTTTTGAAGAAGCCGGTGCGCACGGCGAACAGCGACTTGAAAGACTCGCCGCTATGGAACAGGTACTCGCCTCGCTTCAGACGGCGGCTCTGCCGAATCACCGTATCGAGCTGGCTCATCTCCTCGCGATTGAGGCCAACCGGGAGACACAGCTCGCGCAAACTACAGCTGGAGCAAGAGACTTTCAAACTATGCAGGGGTATGTGGTTGTGTTCTGACATGCTGTATGGGCTGCAAGCCGGTAAAGGTTGACCCTTATCAATACTGAGTTCACGGGTTTTCCGCAAATTTACCAGTACACCAGAAGTTTTTCCATCAGAAAACGACATGAAAACCACCCATCCTTATTCTCCCGCTCATTTTGAGTTTGATCGCGAGCTGATCGAACGACTGGATGGCTCAGGGCCGCGGTACACATCGTACCCGACCGCGGATCGCTTTACATCCAATTTTTCCGAAAGCGACTATCTGCTCCGCTTGAAGCAGCGCCGCATCGGCGCCAACCGCAAGCCTTTATCGCTTTACGTGCACATACCGTTTTGCAACACGGTCTGTTTCTACTGCGCTTGCAACAAGATCATCACCAAGGACAAGAGCAAGGCCGACATCTATCTGGACTATCTGGAAAAGGAAATCCGCCTGGTGGCCGAGCAGCTTGGCTGCCGCGAAAAAGTCATCCAGCTGCACTTTGGCGGCGGCACGCCCACTTTCCTGTCCGATGCCCAGCTTGAACGATTGATGGGCATGCTCTCCACCCATTTTGAATTCATGCCAGATGGAGAATATTCCATAGAGATAGATCCGCGCAAGGTTTCGCGCGAAACGATGCAAAAACTGGCGAAATATGGCTTCAATCGCATCAGCGTCGGCGTGCAGGACTTCGAGCCGGCGGTGCAGAAGGCGGTCAACCGCGTTCAAAGCGAAGAGGAAACCCGCGCCGTGATCGAAGCCGGACGCTCGGCCGGCATCCAGTCGGTCAGCCTGGACCTGATCTACGGCCTGCCGCTGCAGACGCGCGAATCGATGCTGCGCACGCTGGAAACCGCGCTGGCGCTCGACCCGGACCGGCTGGCGCTGTACAACTACGCCCACCTGCCGACGGTATTCATGCCGCAGCGCCGCATCCATGAGGCCGACCTGCCGCCTGCCGGCGTCAAGCTGGACATCCTGCAGGACGCGGTGAAGATGCTGACCGATGCCGGCTATGTATTCATCGGCATGGATCATTTCGCCAAGCCGGACGACGAGTTGGCCGTCGCCTTGCGCCAGGGCCGGCTGCAACGCAACTTCCAGGGCTATTCCACCCACGCCGACTGCGACATGCTGGGCTTCGGCGTGTCATCCATCGGCAAGATCGGCGCCTGTTACACGCAGAACGACAAGACGCTGGAAGGGTATTACGCCGCGCTGGATCAGAAAAAGCTGCCGGTGGTGCGCGGCCTGACGCTGGACAACGACGATGTGCTGCGCCGCACCATCATCCAGGGCCTGATGTGCCGCTTCTCGCTGTCCGTGGAGGCCATCGAGGAAATCTACGGCATTAATTTCGCCCAATACTTCACCGAAGAAATGCCGCAGATCCGGGTTTTCCAGCAGCAGGGCCTGTTGTCCTTCGACGGCGACTTCCTGATGGTGGAGCCCAAGGGCCGTTTCCTGATCCGCAATATCGCAATGATCTTTGACCGGCACCTGCGCGAACGGCAAACCCACGCCCGTTATTCCAAAACCATCTGATCCACCCCCCCTCGCGCCTCTGGCGCGAGATTTCATGCCTGCGCGCCTTGCCCGGACACAAGCGGCAAGGCGCGCGCAGCCGGCCCCATCCAGTCGCCTCCTCTTCCACGGCCAGCGCCGCCCGATACTGTCTCCCGCGCGATAGCGGCCCGTCTGTAAATCACTATGATTTAGACTTGCATTAAGCAATTCCACTTATACAGTTGAAGGATAGGGAACTTCATTCCGCCACGTTTTGCCCTCCAGCGTTCCTGCGCGGGCAATACGGAAGGAGTATCGCCATGACCACCCCCATCGTCCGGCTGATGCAAGGCCTCAGCTATCCCAAGCGTTTTGCCGTCATCGGACTGCTGTTCGCCTTAGCGCTGCTCTACTTGGTCTACGCCCTGTATCGAACCAATCAGGACAACATCGAGTCCACCAACAAGGAAAAAATCGGCGTCGTTTATATGCAGCCGCTGACCGCCTGCCTTGCCGCCGCGCAGCTGCAGCAAGAACTGGCGGTGCGCGCCGCGCTGGGCGACAGCCAGGCCCGCAGCGGCCTGAGCGATGCGACTCAGCAACTGCAGACCAAATGGCAGGCCTTGAAAACGGTCAACGATCAGATTGGCGGCACACTGAACAGCGACAGCGCCTGGAAAGACACGCTTGCCGGCTGGAACGCTTTGCAGGCCGCCGGCAATGCCGCGCCTGCGCAGCAGATTGCCGCCTACGCCGCCTTCAACGACAAGCTGAACAACCTGATCGGCGCCATCAGCGACAATTCCAACCTGACGCTGGACCCGGACATCGATACCTACTATCTGATGGATGCCTCAACCTCCAAGCTGCCCACCTTGCTGATCCACCTGGGCGAAGCGCATGCCGTCGCCGCGCTGGCGGAGGCCAATCATCCGCTGGAATCCGGGCAACGGGACAGGCTGGTCGAACTGCGCCCGCTGATCGGAGAAGCCAGCGACGGCCTGGTCAGCGACGTCGGCAAGGCTTTCGCCTACAACGCGGTACTGAAAGCCGATCTTGCGCCCATGGGCGACAAGCTGGCCGCCATCCTGAAACACCAGGGCCAGGGCATAGACGACGCCGTCGCCGGCAAGACCGGCGCCAGCGGGCTGAAGATTGCCGGCCATACCGCCGAAAACGTCCAGGCCATCTCGGCCTACATCTCCAGCGGGCTGGCTAGGCTGAACGATCTATTGCAAGCCCGGATAGACCGCACCGCCCTGCAGCGCGACACCTATATCGGCATCAGCTTCGCCGCCATGCTGCTGGCCATCTTCCTGTTCCAGCAACTGTATCTGTCGATCACGCTGCAACTGGGCGGCGAGCCATTCTACGTGCAGGAAGTCGTCGAGCAGATCGCCTCCGGCCGGCTGGATACCCGCATCCAGTTGCGCGACAAGGACGAATCCAGCCTGCTCGCCACCATCCGCAGCATGCGCAATCAGTTGCGGGAAACCGTATCCCAACTGATCTCCACCGCCAATGAAGTCAACGGCGCGGCATCCCTGATGGCGCAGAGCGCGCAAAGCATCACCTCCAGCAGCTGCCAGCAAAACGAGGCCGCCGCCAGCATGGCTGCCGCGATAGAGCAGCTGAGCACCAGTTTGTCGGTTTGCGCGGAACAATCGGAACAAGCGGATCGGCTCTCCACCGACGCCGTCCACGAGTCCGGCGAGGGAGACAAGGTGATCGCCGCCACCAGCAGCAGCATGGACGGCATTGTGCGCGACGTGTCCACGGTGTCGGACACGATAGGCGAGCTGGGGAAACAGTCCGAATCCATCGTCGGCATCGTCGATGTGATCCGCGACGTGGCGGAGCAGACCAATCTATTGGCGCTGAATGCGGCGATCGAGGCGGCGCGAGCCGGCGAAATGGGACGCGGCTTTGCCGTGGTGGCGGACGAGGTGCGCAAGCTGGCCGAACGCACCGCGCTGTCCACCACCGAAATCAGCAACATCGTCAGCCAGATCCAGAGCACGGCGCAACGCGGCACGCAGAACATGCAGGTGGGCATGCGCGCCATCATGGACGGCCAGCAGCGCGCGCGCGCGGCCGGCAACAGCATGAATGAAATACGTCTCCACATCACCGACGTGCTGGCCAGCATCCATCAGATCACCGACTCGCTGCGCGAACAAAGCCACGCCAGCCAGACGCTGGCACAGAATGTGGAGCAGGTCTCAAAGATGTCGGAGCAGAACGCAATGGCGGTCAAGGCCAGCGCCGAAACCGCCGGCGAGCTGCAGGCGGTTTCGGCGCGGCTGCTCGGCGTGGCCGGCCGCTTCACCGTGTAGCCGCGTCAAATCGAAAAGCCCGCGGGCTCTGGCTTACCAGATGCCCTTCTCCACCTTGTCGGCCAACTCGGGGTAGCGCTCCGCCTTGAACTCCGGCACGGCCACGCCGGCCTTCAGCTGGCGTTGGTAATCGCCGAGCACGATGAAGAAATAGCGCGACAACAACAAGATGGCGGCCAGATTGATCAGCGCCATCAAGCCCATCGCCAGGTCGGCCATGTCCCACACCAGCGGCAGGCTGGCCAGCGCGCCGAACAGCACCATCGCCAGCACCAGCAAGCGGAAGGCCAGCAGGCCGCGCTTGCTGTTGAGAATGAACTCGACATTGCCTTCGGCGTAGGCGTAATTGCCCAGGATGGACGTGAAGGCGAACAAGAACATCGCCACCGCCAGGAACGATACGCCCAGCGGGCCGAATTGCGATTCGATGGCCTTCTGGGTCAGCGCCACGCCGCTCAGGCCCTGGTCATGCACGCCGGACAGCAGAATGATGGCCGCGGTGGCGGTGCAGATCACCATGGTATCGATGAACACGCCGAACATCTGGATCGCGCCCTGGCTGGCCGGGTGGCGCGACGCCGCCGTAGCGGCGGCATTGGGCGCGGAGCCCATGCCCGCCTCATTGGAGAACAAGCCGCGCTTGATGCCCAGCATCATCGCCTGGCTCACCGCGTAGCCTGCCGCGCCGCCGGCCGCCTGCTCCAGGCCCAGCGCGCTCTTGACGATGAGCACCACCAGGCCGGGCAGTTCCGCCGCATGGATGGCCAGCACGTAGAAGGCCATCGCCAGGTAAATCAGCGCCATCACCGGCACCAGCCACTCGGCCACCCGCGCCACGGAGCGGATGCCGCCGAAGATGATGGGAGCGGTCATCGCCGTCAGCGCCACGCCGACGAACATCGGATGCCAGCCCCAGGCACCGGCGGTGGCGGCGACGATGGAGTTGGCCTGCACCGCGTTGAACACCAGGCCAAAAGCCAGGATCAGGCACAGCGCGAACACCACGCCCAGCCAGCGCTGACCCAGGCCTCGCTGGATGTAGTAGGCCGGGCCGCCGCGGAAGGTTTCGTCATGGTGATTGGTCTTGAACAGCTGCGCCAGCGTCGATTCGACGAAAGCGCTGGACATGCCGAGCAAGGCGGTCAGCCACATCCAGAACACCGCGCCCGGCCCGCCGACGGCGATGGCGATGGCTACGCCGGCGATATTGCCGGTGCCCACGCGGCTGGCCAGCCCGGTGGCGAAGGCCTGGAACGGCGAAATATCGTTCTTGCTGCGGTGGCCGCCGCGGCCGCCCGTCATCTCCTGCCAACCGCGCCGGAACAGGCGCAGTTGCAGCAGGCCGGAACGCAATGTGAAATACAGGCCGACCGCGATCAACAGCGCGATCAGAATCTTGCCCCACAACACATCGTTGACGGCATTGATCAGTGAATGAAACAACTCCATGGTTCTCCTTGGCGTTCTGAGCGTAAACCTCCCCGCAATATGCGTCGCCGCGGGGATCGAAGGTTGGATGAATCCCGATCTGGCGCCGGGATAAGCACCTTGAGAACAGAAAGCGGATTCGGCGTCAGCCCCAGCCGATTGGCTTGCCGCAGCGCTGGCGGCAAAGTGGGCGAATCTAGCAAAAGACCCGGACAAATGGCAATAAAACAATTTTCCAAGCCGACATGCGTTGAATTCATTGCAACGGCAAATCGCTATATAAGAAGCGGCAAGACCATTGCTGCGAGGAGACGGCCGGACGCGGCATGCAATTGGCAAAGTGAAGCCATCCTGCAACAGCCATAGGGCCGCGCCTGATCTGCATGGGCTTTTGCCAATCATTTTCAAGCAGATCAATTATTCAGCCTGAAATAGATAGATGCTAATCTGAAAATGCGCGCGTGGCGGGCAATCGGAGCGGCAAGCAGCATGAAAGCGATAGGCTATTGGGTAATGGCGCTGTGGTGCCTCGCCTGTCTGGCGGGCGAACCGCCGTGGCGATTGGTCGCCGACGCCAACTTTGAACCGTACAGCTACCTGGGCCGGGACGGCAGCAGCCCGCAGGGGCTGGACGTGGAGCTGGTGAGCGCGGTGATGCGGGAAGCCGGCACGCCATTCCGCATCAGCCTGTTGCCCTGGGAAAGAGTGAAGCTGCAGCTGGCGCAGAAGGAAGCCGACGCCGGATTCGTCTTCACCGGCACGGCCGAGCGCCGCGCCCAATATGAGCTGGTGGGACCGCTGCGCACCGGACAAACCGTATTCATCACGCTGACGCAGAACCGCCTGCGCTACTGGCGCAGCCTGGACGATCTCAAGCCTTATCTGATAGGCCAAGTACACGGTTACAGCTACGAAACCGACTTCGACAAGGCGGACCTCGAACGCGACCTGCACGCCACCACGCCGCGCCAGCTGGTGGCGATGCTGTTGGCGGGACGGGTGGATGTGATCGTCGGCGACAAGACGCAGCTGCTGTACTTCATCCAGCAGCTGCAGGCGGAAAACCAGGTGCGGGTGCTGTCCAAACCCTTGGTGGAAATGCCCCGCTACGTGGCCTTCGCCAAAGGCGACCCGCGCGCGCGGCAGTTCGAGACCGCGCTGAGAAAATTACAGCAGAACGGCCAGCTGCAAGCCATCCAGCAACGCTGGTCGCCCTGAACGGCGCTAGGGGCTGTTGACGTTTGGTGGGCGGTCGCGCCGGGATGCGTTTTGCGCCGAATCGAGGCGTTTCGCGCGCCGCATAGTTATTCTCTGCCAGCGCGGAACAACGAAGAGTCGGCGCGAAAGGCACCCGGCCCTGCGGGTTTGGCCGCTTTGGGCCGGAAGCCACGTTGCCCAGCCCTTGCATAGAATGACTATGCGGCGGACTGTGCGCCTTGCTTCCGGCCCAAATCGGCTCAAACGCGATCCACTCACCAAACGTCAACAGCCCCTAGCGGCGCGCCGGCAGCAGGTCCAGCCTGTCGGTACACAGGCTGTCCACGCCCCAGGCCAGCAGCCGCCCGGCGTCCGCCGTATCGTTCACCGTGTAGCACAGCAGCTGGTAGCCGGCCTGCTTGATGTCGCGCGCCAGTTCCGCGGTCAGCGCATGGTGGTCGCAGTGCAGCGCCACGCAGTCCAGCTCCCGCAAAATCTCGCGCCAGTTGGCGGGGATGTCCTCGCACAGAAACGCGCGCGGCAGCGCCGGTTCGGCCGCCTGCGCCGCGCTCAAGGCGTCGATCTCGAACGAGGACAACAAGGGCGGCACCGCCGCGCCGGCCCACAGCCGCGCGGCTTCTTGCGCCACCAAGCGGCCGGTTTCTTCGAAGCGGCCCGGACACGGCTTGATCTCGATGTTCAGCAGCATGCCCTGGGCGCGGCAGTAAGCCGCCACATTGGCCAGCGTCGGCAGCGCCTCGCCGGCGAAGGCCGCGCCCTTCCAGCCGCCGGCGTCCAGCATCGACAGCTCGGCCATGGTCTTGAGCTTGGCCTCGCCCTGGCCGTTGCTGGTGCGGTCCACGGTGTCGTCATGCAGCAGGAAGCAGACCTTGTCGGCCGACAGCTTCACGTCGCACTCCGCCGCGCGGTAGCCGTAACGAATGCCTTCGCGGAAGCCGGCCAGGGTGTTCTCCGGCGCCAGCGTGCCGCCGCCGCGGTGGGCGACAAGCTCAGGATACGGCCAGGACTGCTTCAGTTGCTGCGACATGCTCGATTCTCCGTTGTGTTTGGGCGTCAAACAGGTGCAGCGCCTCCGGCCGCACCGTCAGTTCCAGCCGGCTGCCCGGCTGAGGGCGCTGGCCGTGGGCCAGCCGCGCCACCGCGTTTTGCCCGGCCATCAAGCCGTAGACGTAATTATCGGCGCCCAGCATCTCGATGCTGTCCACCCGCAGGCTCAGACTCAAGCCCGGCTCGCCGCCCAGGCGCAGGTGTTCGGGCCGGATGCCGACGCTCAACTTGCGCCCCGCCAGCTCGCTCCAGGGCTGCGGCAAGGTCAAGGCCGAGCCATCGCCCAGCAGCAGGCGCTCGCCGCGCGGGTCGGCCTCGGCGTCCAGCAGGTTCATGCCCGGCGAGCCGATAAAGCTGGCGACAAAAGTGGAGGCCGGCCGGTCGTAGATTTCGTCCGGCGCGCCGATCTGCTCGATATGGCCCTTGTTCAACACGATGACGCGGTCGGCCAGCGTCATCGCTTCCACCTGGTCGTGGGTGACATACAGGCTGGTGGTGGACAGACGGCGGTGCAGTTGCTGGATCTCCAGCCGCATCTGGCCGCGCAGCTTGGCGTCCAGATTGGACAGCGGCTCGTCGAACAGAAACACCGCCGGCTCGCGCACGATGGCGCGGCCCATGGCCACGCGCTGGCGCTGGCCGCCGGACAGCTCGCGCGGCCTGCGCGACAGCAGCTGCTCCAGCTCCAGCACCTTGGCCACGGCCAGCACCCGCTCCATGATGGCGGTCTTGGCCATGCCCTTGAGCTTGAGCGCGTAGCCCATGTTCTGCGCCACCGTCATGTGCGGATACAGGGCGTAATTCTGGAACACCATGGCGATGTCGCGGTCCTTGGGCTCCAGCTGGTTGACCAGGCGCTCGCCGATGCGGATCTCGCCGTCCTCGGTGCTTTCCAGGCCGGCCACCATGCGCAGCAGCGTGGACTTGCCGCAGCCGGACGGGCCGACGATGACCACGAACTCGCCGTCGCCGATCTCGACCGAGATGTCTTCCAGCACCTTGCGCTCGGCGCCGGGATAGCGCTTGGCGATATTCTTCAGACTCAGTTTTGCCATATGGCGCGCCTTCTCATTTTTCGTTGTCGACCAGGCCCTTGACGAACCAGCGCTGCATGAAGATCACCACGGCCAGCGGCGGCAGCAGCGTCAACAGCGCCGACGCCATCACCAGATGCCATTGCACCGCGCCCTCGCCCAGCATGCCCTTGATCGCGATCACCGCCGTGGACATGGCCGGATCATGCGTGACCAGGAGCGGCCACAGGTACTGGTTCCAGCCATAGATGAAGGTGATGACGAACAGGGCCGCGATATTGGTGCGCGACAAGGGCAGCACCACGTCCACCATGAAGCGGATCGGCCCCGCGCCATCCACCCGCGACGCCTCCATCAGCTCCTTGGGCAGGGTCATGAAGAACTGGCGCAGCAGGAAGGTGGCGGTGGCGGACGCGATCAAGGGCAGGGTCAGGCCGGTATAGCTGTTGATCAGCCCCATCTGGGTCACCACCTCCACGGTCGGGAAAATCCGCACTTCCACCGGCAGCATCAGCGTGGCGAAGATCAGCGCGAAGCCGGTTTTTCTGAACGGAAAGCGGAAATAGACGATGGCATAGGCCGACAGGAAGGAGATGAAAATCTTGCCGATGGCGATCAAGAGCGCCATCACCAGGCTATTCCACAGCGTGCGCGCCAGCGGCACCGCCAGGCCGCCGCTGCCGTTCCACAACACGGTGGAAAGATTCGTCCACAGCTCGCCGCCCGGCAGCAGCGACAGCGGCACCCGCGTCACCTGATCGGCGCTCTGGCTCGCCGCGACGAACATCAGATACAAGGGGAATGCCACGACCAGCGCGCCGGCGATCAACATCGCGTGGCAGAACAGGTCCAGCCCTTTGCGGTTTTCCACCATCAGTACTGCACCTTTCTTTCCACGTAACGGAACTGGATCAGCGTCAGGATGCCGACCACGATCATCAGCACCACCGATTGCGCGGCCGAGCTGCCCAGGTCCAAGCCCTTGAAGCCCTCCAGGTACACCTTGAGGATCATGGTTTCGGTGGACTTGCCCGGCCCGCCGCCGGTGGCCGCGTCTATCACCGCGAAGGTATCGAAGAAGGCGTACACCAGGTTGACCACCAGCAGGAAGAAGCTGGTCGGCGACAGCAGCGGGAACACCAGGTCGCGGAAACGGCGCAGGGGGCCGGCGCCGTCTATCGCGGCGGCCTCGAGCAGCGACGCCGGTATCGCCTGCAGGCCGGCGTAGAAGAACAGGAAGTTGTAGCTGATCTGCTTCCAGGCCGAGGCCAGCACCACCAGCAGCAGCGCCTGGCCGCCATTGAGCGCGTGGTTCCATTCATACCCCATGCCGCGCAGCAGATAGCTGATCCAACCCAGGCTGGGGTTGAACAGGAACAGCCACAGCACGGCCACCACCGAAGGCGCGATGGCGTATGGCGCGATCAGCACCGTCTGGTAGACGCGCTTGCCGCGGACGATCTGATTGGCCATCACCGCCAGGATCAGCGCGCTGCCGGTGCCCAGAATCGTCACCAGCGCGCTGAACAGCAGCGTGGTCTGGATGGTGCCGAGGTACAGCGGGTCATGGAACAGCTGGCTGAAATTGGCCAGGCCGACGAACTGGCTGTCCAGCCCGAACGGGTCCTGCATATGCGCCGATTGCCACAGCGCCTCCAGCGCCGGCCACAGGAAAAACACCAGCGTGATCGCCAGCTGCGGCGCCAGGAGCGCCAAACCGAGCCAGCGGTTGGGAAAATAAGTACGGTTTTGCATGAGGACACCAGGACACAGCGGACAGCCATCCGGCTGCCCGCTCATGGGACGAGAAATCAGCCGGCGGTCTTCTCGAAGCGGCGCAATAGCTCATTGCCGCGCAGCACCGCGTTGTCCAGCGCGTCCTTGGCGCTCTTCTTGCCGGTCCACACCTCCTCCAGCTCCTCGTCCACCACGCTGCGGATCTGCGGCATATAACCCAGGCGCAGGCCGCGGGTATAGGACTTGGGCGGCTTGTTCTGCATCTGCAGGGTTGGGATGTCGGCGCCGGGGTTCTGTTGATAGTAGCCATCCTTGCGGCTCAGCTCATAGGCGGCGCTCACCACCGGCAGGTAGCCGGTGTCCTGATGCCATTTGGCCATGACCGCCGGCGAAGTCAGCAGCTTGAAGAACTTGGCCACGCCCTTGTATTCGGCCGGGGATTTGCCGGCCATCACCCACAGGCTGGCGCCGCCGATCAAGGCGTTTTGCGGCGCGCCCTTCACCGCCGGGTCGTACGGCATAATGCCCATGCCGAAAGCGAACTTGGCGTTCTTGCGGATATTGGCCAAGGAGCCGGAACTGCCGGTCATGATGCCGCACTCGCCGCTATAGAACTTCAGCGTGGCCTCGTCCTTGCGGCCGGCATAGCTGAAGCTGCCATCCTTGGCCATCTTGGCCAGCATCTCGATGTGCTTGACCTGGGTCGGGCCGTTGAACTGCAGCACGGCGTTGGTGCCGCCAAAGCCATTGTCCTGGCTGGCGACCGGCAGATTGTGCCAGGCGCTGTAGTTCTCCAGCTGCACCCAGCCTTGCCAGCCGGTGCTGTAACCGCAGCGCATGCCGGAGGCTTTCAACTTGGCGGCGGCGGCGGCCAGCTCCGGCCAGGTTTTGGGCGGCGCGTCCGGCAGGCCGGCCTTCTTGAAGGCATCCTTGTTGTAGTACAGCACCGGGGTGGAGCTATTGAACGGCAAGGACAGCAGGTGGCCGGTCTTGGCGTCGGAGTAGTAGCTGGCCACGGCCGGAATGAAGGCTTTCTCGTCCAGTTTTTCCCCGGCATCGGCCATCACTTGGTAAACAGGCTTGATGGCTTTCTTGGCCTGGATCATGGTGGCGGTGCCCACCTCGAACACCTGCACGATGGCCGGCGCGTTGCCGCTGCGGTAGGCGGCGATGGCGGCGGCCAGAGATTCGTCGTACTGCCCCTTGTACACCGGCACCACCTTGTAATCCTTTTGGCTGGCGTTGAACTGGGCAGCGATGGCGTTGACGCGGTCGCCCAGCGCGCCATCCATGGAATGCCAGAACTGGATTTCGGTGGCGGCCTGGGCGGAAACAGACAGCGTCAGCAGCAGGGGCGCCAGCGCGCCGGCGCGGCGGGACAGAGCAAACTTCATCGTGATCTCCAGATGTCGTGGGCGGGCAAGTCGTCAAGCGGCGGATTGTGGCCGGACAAAATGACAATATCGTTACAGTAATATGTCATCAGAATTTCAACAAGCGCTCATTTACAAATTTGCTCATGACATCCATGCAAAAAGGGCACGCAAGGCGTGCCCTTTTACAAACGCATCCGCGCGCTTTTACTGGTAACTCAGCTTATCGGCCTTGCCCCAGAACACCCGGTAAGCAAAAGCGGTGTAGCCGATGATGCATGGCAGCACCACCACAGCGCCCCACAGAATCACCCACAGCGCCTCCGGATCGGCCGCCGCTTGCCAGATTGTCATCCGTCCGATCACCATCTGCGGGAACACGCTATAAGCCAGCCCCCAGAACGACAACAGCACGATGCCGACGCTGGCGGCAAACGGCAGCCAGCAGAAGGCGTCGTTGCCGGCTGCCTGGCGCCGCGCCAGCCTGGGCAGGCTGAGCCAAAGCAGGATGAACAGCGCCAGCGAGCCCAGCGGCAAAGGCAGCAGCAACAGGAACTGCGGAAGCGCGAACCATTTGGCGGCGATGCCGGGATTGGCCAGCGGCGTCACCACCGATACCGCCAGCACGGCCAAGCCGGCACCGTACAGGGCGTACTCGGCCCAGACAATCGCCTTGGCCTGCAGCTTGCCTTGCGTCTTCATCACCAGCCAGCAGGCGCCGAGCAAGGCGTAGGCCAGCGCCAGTCCCGCGCCGACCACCAGCGCGAACAGCCAGGCGGTAGCGCCCTCGGCAAAGCCGGTCAGGAAACGGCCCAGCATCACGCCCTGCGCCAGCGCCGCCAGCAGAGAGCCGCCGGCAAAGGCCGCATTCCACCAAGGCTTGTGCGGGTCCTGCGCCTTGACGCGGAAGTCGAAAGCCACGCCGCGCAGGATCAGCCCCACCAGCATGGCCAGCACCGGCAGATACAAGGCGCCGAACACCACGCCGTGCGCTACCGGAAACGCCACCAGCAACAGGCCCGCGCCCAGCACCAGCCAGGTCTCGTTGGCGTCCCAGAACGGGCCGATCGAGCCCACCATCACATCCTTCTCGTCATCGGTCGCCAGCGGCAGCAGAATGCCGACGCCCAGATCGAAGCCGTCCAGAATCACGTACACCAGCATCGCCAACGCCATCAGTCCGGCGAAGATCGCCGGCAGGTAGAATGCCTCGCTCATGCCAGTTTCTCCTTCAGTTGCGGTTCGTGCGCCAGCTCATGCGCGCCGGCCTTGCGCGCCAGGTAAAAAAGCACCGAGATATAAGCGGTCAGCAGCAGCGCGTACAGCGTCAGATACGTGCTCAAGGAAGTGAACAGCATCGGCGCCGTCGCATGCCCGGCCGCCTGGGCGGTGGTCAGCACGCCCGTCACCAGCCATGGCTGGCGCCCTATCTCGGTGACAAACCATCCGGCCAGGGTGGCGATCCAGCCGGCAAACGTCATGCCCACCAGCACCCGCGCCAATGCCTGCGGCAGCTCGCCCCGCTTCTTCAGCAGCCAGGCGGCCAGCCAGGAAACCAGCAGCATCAGCATGCCCATGCCCACCATCACGCGGAAACTCCAGAACACCTTGGCCACCGGCGGATGATGCTCGAACTCGTTCAAGCCCTTGATCTCGCCGCCCCAGGTGTGGGTCAGGATCAGGCTGCCCAGCTGCGGCACGCCCAGCGCATAGTCATTGCTGCGGGTTTCGGCATTCGGCAGCGCGAACAAGAGCAGCGGCACATCCTTCTCGGTGTGCCAGATGCCTTCGATCGCTGCCAGCTTGGCCGGCTGATGCTTCAGCGTGTTCAAACCGGACATGTCGCCCACGAACATTTGCAAAGGGATCAGCAGCGCCGCCAGGAACACGCCGCTCTTCAAGGCCACCATGACGCCGCGGCCGCGCTCGCCGCGCAGGTAGCGGTAGGCGGACAGGCCGGCGATCAGGAACGCCACGGTCAGGCCGGAAGCCAGCAGCATATGGGTTAGCTGGTACGGCAAGGTCGGGTTGAAGATCACCTCCAGCCAGCTGACGACATGGGCGCGGCCGTCTCGCATCACGAAGCCGGTGGGCGTCTGCATCCAGGAGTTCAGCGCCAGAATCCAGAACGCCGACACGGTGTTGCCGAAGGCCACCAGGAAGGTCGCCAAGGTGTGCACGCCCTCGGACACCTTGCTGCGCCCGAACAGCATGATGCCGAGGAAGCCCGCCTCCAGGAAAAACGCCGTCAGGATTTCATAGGCCAGCAGCGGGCCGGCGATATTGCCCACCGTCTGCATATAGCCCGGCCAGTTGGTGCCGAACTGGAAACTCATCGTCACGCCGGACACCACGCCCAGCGCGAAGGACAGCGCGAAGATCTTCACCCAGAAGCCGTAGGCGTCCATCCAGCCCTGGTCGCCGGTCTGGCGGAAGCGCATCTTGAAGAACAGCAGCACCCAGGCCATCGCGATGTTGATGGTGGGAAACAGGATGTGAAAACTGATATTGGTGGCGAACTGGATGCGCGCCAGCGTGACGGGATCGAGCTCCATGGCTTACTCCTTTTCTTCTTCGCGGTGGCCGAGCCGCGACAGCGATTGCGTGAACTGCAGCACTTTCTGCACCTGAGAGCCCAGCTTCATCAATCGCTGCAGCGTCTCCACGTCCATGTGCTGGATATCGGAAAACCAGGTGGTGACCAGCTCGATCAGCTGGTACATCTCTTTCATTCTTTCCTGCGCGTGCCGCTCCGCCTCGCTGGCCGGGCTGTCCATGATGGCGCCGCGCAGCATGGTCAGCGTCGGCTCCACCTCGCGCTTCTTGCGCTCCTCGGCCAGGGTCTTGAATATCTGCCACACGTCTTCCGGCGTGGAGAAATACTCGCGGCGGTCGCTGGGAAAATGCTGCAGCTTGACTAAACGCCACGACTGCAGCTCTTTCAGCCCCATGCTGACATTGGAGCGGGAACAACCTATCGCTTCGCCGATCTCATCGGCGTTAAGCGGTTTTTCCGATACGTACAGCAAGGCATAGATCTGGCCGACGGTGCGATTGATGCCCCAGCGGCTGCCCATCTCGCCAAAGTGCAACACAAAGGACTGCACCAGAGGGGGGAGGTTCATGATTTTTCCAATTTTCAGTAATTTCTGAAAGTTTGATATGGATCATAGGTTGTCCAGCGGGATAGAGTCAAGACACAGACTGACCTTGCTCGGCGCGACAGACCGTCTTGCCGCAGTTCCGCGCTCAGGCCATGGCATGAAAAAAGCCTCCGGGAAACCCCGGAGGCTGTTGAGCTTGGCCTGGATGGCCGCGATGGTTTGGCGTTCAAAAAAACGGCTGATGCCAGGCGGCGCGCCCGGCATCAGCCGCTTGTCCGTCCCGCTTAGGCCAGCACAGCGGCGATGGCGGCGTTGAAGGTGGCGCTCGGACGCATCACCGCGCTGCACTTGGCGGCATCCGGCAGGTAGTAGCCGCCGATATCCGCCGGCTTGCCCTGCACGGCCTTCAGCTCGGCCAGGATCTTCTGCTCGTTGTCGGCCAATTGCTTGGCGATGGGCGCGAAACGGGCTTGCAGTTCCTTGTCGTCGGACTGCGCGGCCAGCGCCTGGGCCCAGTACATGGACAGGTAGAACTGGCTGCCGCGGTTGTCCAGCTCGCCGGTGCGGCGCGACGGGGACTTGTTCTCGTCCAGCAGCTTGCCGGTGGCGGCATCCAGCGTCTTGGCCAGGATCTTGGCCTTTTCATTGCCGGTCTTGATGCCCAGTTCTTCCAGGCTGACCGCCAGCGCCAGGAACTCGCCCAGGCTGTCCCAACGCAGGTGGTTCTCTTCCAGCAGTTGCTGAACATGCTTGGGCGCAGAGCCGCCAGCGCCGGTTTCGTACATGCCGCCGCCGGCCATCAGCGGCACGATGGACAGCATCTTGGCCGAGGTGCCCAGCTCCATGATGGGGAACAGGTCCGTCAGGTAGTCGCGAAGGATGTTGCCGGTGACCGAGATGGTGTCCAGGCCGCGCGCCACGCGCTCCAGCGTGTAACGCATCGCGCGCACTTGCGACATGATGTGGATGTCCAGGCCCGTGGTGTCGTAATCCTTCAGGTAGGTCTGCACCTTCTTGATCAGCTCGTTTTCATGCGGGCGGTACGGGTCCAGCCAGAACACGGCCGGCATGCCGGAGTTGCGCGCGCGGGTCACGGCCAGCTTGACCCAGTCGCGGATCGGCGCGTCCTTGACCTGGCACATGCGCCAGATGTCGCCCTGCTCGACGTTCTGCGACAGCAGCACTTCGCCGGTGGCCAGATCGACGATATTGGCGACGCCGTCTTCCTGGATTTCAAAAGTCTTGTCGTGCGAGCCGTACTCTTCGGCCTTCTGCGCCATCAGGCCGACATTGGGCACGGTGCCCATGGTGCGCGGATCGAAGTTGCCATGCCATTTGCAGAAGTTGATCATCTCCTGGTAGATGCGGGCGAAGGTCGATTCCGGCATCACGGCCTTGCAGTCGTAAGGTTTGCCGTCGGCGCCCCACATCTTGCCGCCGGCGCGGATCATCGCCGGCATCGAGGCGTCGACGATGATGTCGTTCGGCGAGTGGAAGTTGGTGATGCCCTTGGCCGAGTCCACCATGGCCAGGCGCGGACGGTGCTCCTGGCAGGCGTGCAGGTCGCGGATGATTTCTTCGCGCTTGGAGGCCGGCAGCGTTTCGATCTTCTCGTACAGGGTAGCCATGCCGTTGTTGACGTTGACGCCCAGTTCCTCGAACAGCTTGCCGTGCTTCTCGAACGCGTCCTTGTAGTAAATCTTGACGCAGTGGCCGAACACGATGGGGTGGGACACCTTCATCATGGTGGCCTTCACGTGCAGGGAGAACAGGATGCCGGCTTCGCGGCAGTCTTCCATCTCGCGCTCGTAGAAGTCGCACAGCGCCTTCTTGCTCATGAACATCGAGTCGATGATCTCGCCGGCCTGCAGCGCCACCTTGGGTTTCAGCACGATGGCCTGGCCGCTCTTGGTCACCAGTTCCATCTTGACGTCGCGCGCCTTGTCCAGCGTCATCGACTTTTCGCCGTGGTAGAAATCGCCGTGGTGCATGTGGGAAACGTGAGTCTGCGACCACTGCTTCCATTCGCCCATCGAATGCGGATGCTTCTTGGCGTAGTTTTTCACCGCCAATGGCGCGCGGCGGTCGGAATTGCCTTCGCGCAGCACCGGGTTCACCGCCGAGCCTAGGCACTTGGCGTAGCGGTCGCGGATCGCCTTTTCTGCGTCTGTCGTCGGGTTTTCCGGGTAGTCGGGAATGTTATAGCCCTTGGCCTGCAATTCCTTGACGCAGGCTATCAACTGCGCCACGGAGGCGCTGATATTGGGGAGCTTGATGATGTTGGTGTCCGGGTGCTGAGTCAGCTTGCCCAGTTCCGCCAGCGTGTTCGGCACTTTCTGTTCGTCGGTCAGATGGTCGGGGAACTCCGCCAGCACGCGGGCGGCCACGGAGATGTCGGCGGTTTCCACCTGGATGCCGGCGGAAGCGGCAAAGGCCTGGACCACAGGCAGGAAGGCGCTGGTGGCCAGCGCCGGCGCTTCGTCAGTCAGGGTGTAGATGATTTTCGATTGTTCTGCTGGCATTACTCTATCTCCATGTTGATCTTGTGACGACAGAACGATTGCGCGAAGAGGTCATGGCTCGGACGGCATTCCGGGGAAGGCCGGAGATATTGGCTGGGCGGACGCGGGCGTCACGCCGCTCTTTGGCAATTTTCAAAAGCGAATTATACCCCTTCTCATCGTCTTGGTTGGCGACGCAACTGAAACTTTTATGCCTGATAATTGGCCAGATGACGTTCGAATGCGAATAAAACGCTTGTTCGAACACCAGCTTAGCCGCCGGTCCCCAAACGCGACACACGATATCGCTCACGCGGGGGCCAGGCCTTGCTATCATTCGCCTACTTTATTTCGCTGTGTTTTCCGCATGCCCCAGCTGATTCTGCTCAACAAACCGTATGGCGTGATTTGCCAGTTTTCCGACCATCCCACGCATCCGACGCTGAAGTCCTGCGTGCCCCTTCCCGGCGTCTACCCAGCAGGCCGGCTGGACACCGACAGCGAGGGCCTCTTGCTGTTGACCGGAGATGGCACGCTGCAACACCGCATCGCCGATCCGCGCTGGAAGCTGCCCAAGACCTATTGGGTACAGGTGGAGGGCGAACCCAAGGAAGAGCAGCTGGAGATGTTGCGCGCGGGCGTAGACCTGGGCGATTTCATTACTCAGCCGGCCCAGGTTCGCCGCATCGAAACGCCGGAACTGTGGCCGCGCAATCCGCCGGTGCGTTTCCGCAAGACGGTGCCGGACTGCTGGCTGGAAATCATCATCAGCGAAGGCAAGAACCGCCAGGTGCGGCGGATGACAGCCAAGGCCGGCCTGCCCACGCTGCGCTTGGTGCGGGTGGCGATCGGCCCGTGGCGGCTGGATAGCCTGCAGCCCGGCGAGATGCGGCAGCTGGAGGTGAGTCTTCAAGATTTGCCGCGGTCAGGCGCTGCCGGCCGCAAGCCTGGCGCGCGCGCGCCGGACCGCTCGCAGGCACCGGCGGCCAAGGGCGGCAAGGCCCCTACGTTCCGCTTTGCCCGCAACCGGAAGGACTAGGGGCTGTTCGCTCCAGGCCACGGCTCCGCTCGCTCACCGCCTAATCCTGATGAAAATTCGCTGCTCGGTTTGAATGCGCGGCGCTGAAAAGCAAAGCGGGGAAGCCTTGGCTTCCCCGCGGGGTGGAGGCGCTTGATGGCGCCAATCTTGGGTCACGGAGGGTCTGCCTTAATAGCTGTGATTGTCCTCGAAATAAGCGATCGGGCCAGCGCTGGTCAGGCCGATATGGAAATGGGAGCTTTCCGGGAAGACTTCGCCCGCGCTTTCCGCGGCGCGCACGAACTCGAACAGCACCTCGACTTCCTTGAACTTGCGGGCCAGAATCAGATTGCCCTGCAACCAGTTTTGGATTTCGGCTTCATGCGGATGCGCGTTTTCCAGCTTCAACTGGAATCCATCGCCGCTGATCAGGCTGATGGCGGGCGGCATGCTGATGTCGAACTGGTTCAGCTCCTTTTGCGCCAGCTCGGCGAAGCTGGACAGTTCGTGATTCGCCTTTTCCCGGATTTCGGAAAGAGCGATGGACCCGTCGTCAGCCAGCTTGCCAAGCAGTTGGCTGATGCTGGGTGCGGCGGAGGCGGTCTCAAGCGACATCATGTTACTCCTCTGTTGGACGTTACCATTTAGTAATAATAGGTAAAGATTCCGACAGTAGCTGATCAATAGGTCAGTTTTTTCAGTTCGAACAAAATTTCCAGCGCTTGCCTGGGGCTGAACTCATTCGGATCCAGCTCCGCCAGCCGCTCCAGCGCCGGATGCGGCTCGGGTTCCGCCGCAGGCGCCGGGGCGGCGAACAGGTCCGGCTGCACCCGTGCCGCCGACTGGTTCTCCAGCTCCGCCAGGTGGCGGCGCGCGTCGCGTATCACCTTGCCCGGCACGCCGGCCAGCTGCGCCACAGCCAGGCCATAGCTCTGGCTGGCCGGGCCGTCCTCCACATGGTGCAGGAACACGATGCGGTCCTTATGCTCCACCGCCGACAGATGGACATTGGCGACGGCCGGGTATTCCCCGGCCAGCGTGGTCAGCTCGAAATAATGGGTGGCGAACAGCGTATAGGCGCGGTTCTTCTCGATCAGCGCGCGGGCGATGGCCCAGGCCAGGGCCAAGCCGTCGAAAGTGGACGTCCCGCGGCCGACCTCGTCCATCAGCACCAGAGAGTGCTCGCTGGCGTTGTTGAGGATGTTGGCGGTTTCGGTCATTTCCACCATGAAGGTGGAGCGGCCGCCGGCCAAGTCGTCGGACGCGCCGATGCGGGTGAAGATGCGGTCGATCGGGCCGATGATGGCGGAGTCGGCCGGCACGAAGCTGCCGACGTGGGCCAGCAGCGTGATCAGCGCGTTTTGCCGCATATAAGTGGACTTACCGCCCATATTCGGGCCGGTGATCAGCAACAGCTTGCGCTCAGCCGATAACTTGGTGTCGTTGGCGATGAAGCGCTCCACCTCAGCCTCCACCACCGGATGGCGGCCGGCGACGATGTCGAGCCTAGGTTCCGGCACGAACTGCGGCTCGGCGTAATTGCCTATGCTGGCCCGCTGAGCGAACGCAGCCAGCACATCCAGCGCCGCCACGGCCTGGGCGATCAGCTTCAACTCGGCGATGTGCGGCGCCAGCTCGTCCAGCAGCGCCTCGTACAATTGTTTTTCCAGCGCCAGCGAACGGTCTTGCGCGGTCAGCGCCTTGTCTTCGAATTCCTTCAACTCCGGCGTGATGTAGCGCTCGGCGTTCTTCAGCGTCTGGCGGCGGCGGTAGTCGTCCGGCACCTTGTCCGATTGGGCCTTGGACACTTCGATGTAGAAGCCGTGCACGCGGTTGAATTCGACTTTCAGCGTGGTGATGCCGGTGCGTTCCTTTTCGCGCGCTTCCAGTTGCAACAGGAAGTCACCGCAGTCGGTTTGAATGGCGCGCAGCTCGTCCAGCGTCGGGCTGAAACCGTTGTTGATGACGCCGCCGTCGCGCAGGAAGGTGGCCGGCTCCGGCAGGATGGCGGCGGAGAGCATGGTTTCCACTGGCGAGTGGTCCGGCAACACGGCGGCCAGTTCGCGCAGCAAGGGCGCATCCAGGCTGGCGGCCAGCGCCTTGATGCCTGCCAGCGCCCTCAGCGAGTCGCGCAATGCCGACAAGTCGCGCGGCCGCGCTGAGCGCAGCGCCACGCGGGCGGTGATGCGCTCGATGTCGGATACCTGGTCCAGCTCGGCATGAACGTCCTGATGCCGCGCCAGCAGCGCGCGCACCGCGCCGTGGCGGCGCGCCAGCTTCTGGTGATTGCGCATCGGATGATGCAGCCAGTGGCCGAGCAGGCGGCTGCCCATGCTGGTGGCGCAGGTGTCGAGCAAGGAAGCCAGCGTCGGCGAGGCCTCGCCGCGTATGGTTTCGGTCAGCTCCAGGTTGCGGCGGGTGGCGGCGTCCATGCGGATCAGCTCGCCGGCGTCTTCCACCGACAGCGCGGAGATGTGGGCCGGATTCACGCCCTGGGTGGACTTCACGTATTCCAGCAAGGCCCCCGCTGCCCCGACAGCCACCGGCAGCGTGTCCGCGCCGAAGCCGGCCAGATCGCGGGTGCCGAAATGGCGGGTCAGCGCCAGCTTGGACGATTCGATGTCGAACTGCCATGGCGGCAGCTTCTTCCTGGGGATGGCAATCTGCTCGAACGCCGCCAGGCCGGTGTCGTCCGGGATCACCAGCTCGGCCGGCTTCAGGCGCTCCAGCTCGCTAGACAGGTCCTCGACGCCAGCCTGCATGATCTTGAACTCGCCGCTGGCGAGGGACAGCCAGGCCAGGCCCAGCACGCCCTTGACCATATTGACCGCCAGCACCAGGTTGTCGCGCTTGTCGTCCAAGAGCGCGGCATCGGTCAGCGTGCCCGGCGTGACGATGCGCACCACCTTGCGTTCCACTGGCCCTTTGGCCAGGGCCGGATCGCCGATCTGTTCGGCGATGGCCACGGATTCTCCCATCTTCACCAGCCGCGCCAGATAGCCCTCGGCGGCATGATAAGGAATGCCGGCCATCTTGATCGGCGTGCCGGCGCTGGCGCCGCGCGCGGTCAGCGTGATGTCCAACAGCCGCGACGCCTTTTCCGCATCCTCGTAGAACAGCTCGTAGAAGTCGCCCATGCGGTAGAACAGCAGCTTGTCTGCGTGCTCGCGTTTCAGGGCTAGATACTGCTGCATCATCGGGGTGTGCTGGGGCGTGCTCATCGGGTGTCGGGCTCTGCTCTTGGTCGGTCTGGATAAATGCGCGACGCCCCGGAAAGGCGGGGCGTCGAAGTTGGCGACATTTTAGCGCGCGGCGGCGGGGGTGTCAGCCAGGGCGGCTTGCGGCACAATGTTCCGACAACCATAAGGAGAAAAGCCATGTCCCGCCTGTCGCCGCAGCAAGTCTTGCGCCGCCTGTTCGATGTCGCCGTCGCCAGCGTCAAGCCGGAACGGCTGCTGGATCATCTGCCGCCTCCGCCAGCGGGCCGTACGGTGGTGATCGGCGCCGGCAAGGCCGCCGCCGCGATGGCGCGCGTGCTGGAGCAGGCCTGGCCAGGCCCATTGTCCGGCGTGGTGGTGACGCGTTATGGCCATGCGCTGCCCACTTCGCGGATCACGGTGCTGGAGGCGTCCCATCCGGTGCCTGACGCGGCCGCTTGCATTGCCGCGCAGCGGGTTATGGACGCGGTGCGCGGGCTGACGGCGGACGACCTGGTGATCTGTCTGCTGTCCGGCGGCGGTTCGGCGTTGCTGTCGCTGCCGGCCGAGGGCATCAGCCTGGAAGACAAACAGCAGGTCAACCGGCAGTTGCTGGCCTGCGGCGCCGGCATCGACGAAATGAACGCCGTGCGCAAGCACCTGTCGGCCATCAAGGGCGGACGGCTGGCGCTGGCCTGCGCCCCGGCGCGGCTGGTGACCTTGGCGATTTCCGATGTGGTGGGCGACGATCCGGCCGTGATCGCGTCGGGACCGACGGTGGCCGATCCCAGCACTTATGCCGATGCGCGCGCCGTAGTCGCCAAATACGGCCTGAATTTGCCGCCGGCGGCGCAAGGCCTGTTGGACGCGGAACCCGACGAGACGCCCAAGCCCGGCGACACGAGGCTGGCCCATGCCGAGTACCGGCTGATCGCCACCCCGCAAATCGCCTTGCGGGCGGCGGAGGCCGAGGCGCGGCGGCTCGGTTACGACGTGCTGTTGCTGGGCGACAGCATACAGGGCGAAGCGCGCGAGGTGGCGAAAGTCCACGCCGGCGTCGCCCGTCAGATCGCGGCGCATGACCTGCCGGTGGCGCGGCCCGCCCTCATCCTGTCCGGCGGAGAAACCACGGTCACGCTGAAAGGCCAAGGCCGCGGCGGCCGCAACAGCGAGTTCCTGCTCGCCCTCGCCGTGGCGCTGAACGGCCTGCCCGGCGTCTATGCCCTGGCGGCGGACACCGACGGCATAGACGGCAGCGAGGACAATGCCGGCGCGCTGATCACGCCAGATACGCTGGCCCGCGCCCTTGCGCTAGGCCTCAAGGCCGAAGGCTGCCTGGCCGATCATGAAAGCTATGGTTTTTTCTCCGCGCTGAACGATCTGCTAGTCACCGGACCGACGCACACCAATGTCAATGATTTCAGAGCGATCTTATTGGGCTAGCGCGAATCTTGAACCCGCAAGACAACAATATCGGCTTGATGAAGGCACCCGAGACTGTCCGCATTCTTGTGTAACCGGGGTTTAGATAAGGTAAGCGTTACTCGAACTGGATGGCAAAGCGAGTTAGGGCCGCTTTCCAGGCTCGGATCGGCATGTTCCGCTGCTGGCTGATATTTTTCAATGCTAGGGGCTGTTGACGTTTGGTGAGTGGATCGCGTTTGAGCCGATTTGGGCCGGAAGCAAGGCGCACAGTCCGACG
>NZ_JAUCGU010000010.1:0-129060 GCF_059916625.1 Chromobacterium sp. CCUG 76385 | reverse complement strand
CGGCGGACTGTGCGCCTTGCTTCCGGCCCAAATCGGCTCAAACGCGATCCACTCACCAAACGTCAACAGCCCCTAGCAAACCCTGATCCACCGCAGCACGCCCCTGGCGCCACGCGCTATCATCGGTCTTTTTCTGGATTTCGATGGAGCGCACATGTCCTACCCGCAAGGAATGAGCCTGGCCGAACTGGCGCCTGGCGTGGAGCAGATTCTGCTGGCCGGCGACGGCTTTTCCGCCCGCATCGCGCTGCTGGGCGGCCAGTTGCTGGACTACCGCCGGGGCGAGCAGCCGCCCTTGTTCTACCTGTCGCCGCAATCGGCGTATCAGCCCGGCAAGGCGATACGCGGCGGCGTGCCGGTATGCTGGCCCTGGTTCGGCGCCCATCCTTCCGACGCCGCGCAGCCGGCGCATGGCGTGGCCCGCCAGCAGCTATGGACGCTGGCCGAAGCGTCCCGCGACGGCGAAGTGTTCCACGTGAAACTCAGCGCACCGCGCCACGGCGAGCTGTCGGCCGAGCTGGACTTCCGCATCGGCCCGGACGACATCGCCATCGAATTGACCACAGCCAACCATGGCGCATTGCCGCAAACCGTCAGCGCCGCGCTGCACAGCTATTTCGCGGTATCCGACATCGACAGCGTCGAACTGCTGGGGCTGGAGGGCGCGCCGGCGCACGACAAGCTCAGCGACCGCCGGCTGAATCTGCCTGCCCTGCCGTTCCGCTTTGACGGCGAGGTGGACCTGGTGGCCTACCGCGGCGGCGCCATCACGCTGCAGGATGCCGGCTGGCGGCGCGCCGTCCGCATCGCCAGCGCCGGCTCGCACAGCGCCGTGGTGTGGAACCCAGCGCCGGCCAAGGCGCAGCGGCTGGCGGACCTGCCGGATGCAGACTGGCGTCGCTTCGTCTGCGTCGAAACCGCCAACGCCGGCGACGATGCCCGCACGCTCGCGCCGGGCGCGGCGCATAAGCTGGCTTGCCGTGTGGATTTCTCTTGCCGCGACTAGGGGTTATAATCGATGACTTGCCGCCGGCAGCGATCCGGCGGCGTTTCCCCGCATACCGGAACATTGCAGCAATGGCACGACCAGACAAGATTTCCCGCTTCCTTCCGCTCACCTTTGCCAACGGCAACAGCGTGCGCCGTTTCGGCAAGCATTGCCCGCAATGCCGCTCCATGGTCAGCGCCGAACACATGGAAGGCATTGCCAGCCTGATGCAGGGCAAGATCTTTCTGTCCGCCGACGCCCGCTGCCCCAAATGCGGCGAAACCTTCCCGGTGGCCTGCGTCATCAGCGACGACAAGCGCGTGCATCGCGTGGTGCTGCCGCTGTGGATCTTCCGCATGTGGCTGAAATCCGCCACCCGGCACGACCCGCAACCCGTGGACAACGACAGCTGGCAAGTGGAGAACGAATCGCCGCAGGGCCTGATGCTGTCGGCCGACGCCGAGGTCGTCCGCTCCGAAGAAATCCTCGGCCGCTTCCAAGGCGAGCCGATCTGCGCCTGGATCGAATACCAGGGCCAGCGCTTCGTCTTCGACCGCGCCGCCTCCAGCAACAATCTGGCGCTGACGCCGAGCGAACTGCTGCTGGAAGGACGCTTGATCTACCGGCAGCAATAACGGCTGTCGGCGCGCCAAAGCAAAACGGCCAGGTTTCCCTGGCCGTTTCGCGTTTCAACTCCAGACTCAATGCACGCTGGCCGGGTAACGGCTGGCCACCCAACTTTCAAAGCGGTCGAACATCGCCGCGTCGCCGGCCGCGTTGTCGGCGATCAGCTCCGCGCCGTGCACCAGGCGGATATGCGCATCCAGATCGCCCGGGTACTGCGCCGGATAGTCGCGCGCGGCGGATTCGGCTATCAGCTTCTGCGCCTCGGCCCACGCTTGCTCCACGCTCTGGTTGCAGCTGTCGGCCAGATAGCGGGCGTTGAATGGCTCGCCGGTCAGGCTCAGCAGCGTGGCGTTGTGGTTGATGCTGTTGCCCGGGCCCCAGTAATGCTGGGCCAGCAGCGGGCCGATGGCCGGGTTGTCGGTGAGGTAGCCGAACTGCCGCAGGAAAAAGGCACGGGTCTGGTACACCGCCATATTGGCCAGCAGGTAGCCGTGATAAGCGGCGGCTGATTCCTGGTTCAGCAGATGCGGAATGGCCAGCAGCGGACGCGGGCTGACCTCGATGCCGAGGATGCGCCGCTCGCTGGCGCGCGCCAGTTCCAGCACGCGCTCGGCGGTCAGCTCGTTTTCCGGCAGCGCGTACAGCGCGCGCTCGAAGTAAGCGACGACGGCGATGGAGCGCTCGGCGTAGGCGGAAAACGGCTGGGCGGCCTCGATGCGGGCGCGGATCAGCTCGTCCGGGATCGCCTCGCCTTGGCTGTTGCGGGCGTAACGCTTCAACCAATCGGCATCGTCCAGCAGGCTGTCGCAGAACATGCTCTGGGTTTCGGCATACGCCATCGAAGTCGGCGCGAACTCCTGCGAGAAGCACGGCGAATTCTGCGTCACATTGGCGAAGTGCGCGGCATGGCCGCCTTCGTGGAACAGGGTGTTGATGGCGCGCGCGCCGCTGCCCACCTGATCCGGCTTGGCGTCGGCGGTGAAGTTGATCTGGCCGGGCACCCAGCTTGCGCCGTCGAAGAAGGACGGAATCGGACCATGGCAGAAGCCGTTCTGATACTTGCCCTGGCGCTCGATCAGGTCCAGCTGCATGGTCGCGCCACGGTACTGGATGCCCAGGCGGCGGAAACTCAGCACCCAGCGTTCCACCGCCTTGGAAAACGGCAGGTAGGGATCGATCTGGCGGGTGACGTCGCCGCTCATATGAAAGCGCAGGTTGTGGCCCTGCAAGGCAGCGGCGCCGTGCTTGGCCTGCAGCTCGTCCAGCGCGCGCTGGTTGGCGTCGCGGGTGCGCGCCTCGAAATCATCCAGAATGGCGAACAGCTGATCCGGCGTCATCTGCTCGTTCTTCTTCACCTTGTATTCGAAGTAGTCGGCGTAGCCCAGGCTGCGGGCCAGCTGGTTGCGCTTGCCGACGATGTCGAGAAAACCGTTGTCCAGCACCCAGCGCTCCAGGCCCAGCAAGGCGTCGTGCGAGCTTTTGCGCGCCGCCTCGTCGCGGTTGGTGCCCATATTGGTGGACAAGCCGCTCAGCGTCGCATTCTCGCGCTCGCCGGCCTCGTTGATGTGCTGCAATTGGTAATCGCGGCGCTGGGCGAACAGCTGAGATTCCAGCTCCACCAGCTCCGTCATCAACCGGCGCGCTTCCTCGCTTTCGATGATGTTGCTTGCAAACAGCGCCCGCCAGCCCTGGAAGCCGTGCAGCAGCGCGTCGCGCTCGGCGCCGGCCGGCAGCGCCTGTAGCTGGGCGATGGCGGACTGGGTTTGCGCCAGCCGCTCAGGGCTGGAGATGAAATCCTTGAACGCGGCTTCGGCGCGGGCGAAGCCGGCGTCGTCGTCGGACACCGCCATATAGGTGTCCCAGAACAGATCTTCCTTGGCCTTGTGGATGGCCAGATACTCGTGGTTGAGCGCGTCGAACTCGCCGCGCAGCGCTGCCAATGCAGTCATTCCCATTTCTCCTGAAGGGTGTCGCCGCTCGGATGGCGGCTTGTATCCAGCTGTAGTCAAAGACAGCGGCATGCATGAGCAAGTCTCATTTCAAAACGGGATCAAGGTCAAGCAGATACTGGGAATTGACCAAAAAAATCATGAGCCATGCGCATTGTTAGGGGCTGTTGACGTTTGGTGGGCGGTCGCGCCGGGATGCGTTTTGCGACGAATCGAGGCGTTTCGCGCGCCGCATAGTCATTCTCTGCCAGCACGGAACAACGAAGAGTCGGCGCGAAAGGCGCCCGGCCCTGCGGGTTTGGCCGCTTTGGGCCGGAAGCCGCGTTGCCCAGCCCTTGCATAGAATGACTATGCGGCGGACTGTGCGCCTTGCTTCCGGCCCAAATCGGCTCAAACGCGATCCACTCACCAAACGTCAACAGCCCCTAGCCACAACGCTCAGCCTGGCGGCCACCCGCACAGCGACGCTTCGCGGCCGGCCTCGACAAAGCCCAGCTTCCGGTACAAATCCAGCGCGTGATCATGGGCGTCGGCCACGATGACCAGCCGCGAGGTCCGTTGCAGCCCCCATTGCGCCAGATGGCTGAGCAGCTGGCTGGCCAGCCCCAGCCGCCGCACATGCGGCGCCGTGGTCACATGCTGGAAACGCGCCATGCCGGTCAACAGGAACAGGCCGGCGCAGCTGAGCAGCGCGCGGCCGTCGAACACGCCCCAGACGTGGCCTTGTCCGGCCGCTTCCCGTTCGAGCAAGCGCTGTTGACGGCCCTGCAGATAGGCGCGGTAATCGGCCTCGGCATGGCCAGGCTCGCGCGTATCCGTCAGCAACTGCCGCCATTGCGCCCAATCGGCCTCGCCGGCCAGCGGACGGATGCTCAGCCAGGGGCTGGCGGGAACCGGCCGCCGCTCCGACTCGCCCAGCAGCAGCACCGTGCTTTCGTGATAGCGATAGCCTGCGTCCAGCCAAGCGCGGTAACGCGCCTGGCAATCTTGACCGGTCTGCAGCCACCACAGCGTGCGGTGGCGGATGCCGGCATGGCCGGAGAAAGCGGCGTCAAAACGCGTTTACCAGTATTCCCGCCCCCGCAGCGCCGGCGGCTGGTCCAATAGCAAGGCATTGCCATGATAGAAATCGGCTTGTCCCGGGCTAAGCAAGCGCCAGCAGCCATCCTGCCGCTGCAAGGCGCTGCCCTCCAGCCGCCAGTCGCTTTCCGCGCCCAGCATGCCCAGGCTCAGCGCCAACGGCACCCGTCCATTGCGAGCCGGAGCCTCGACAAAACCGAGCCGCGCCGCCAGCTTGCGCGCAGGGCGATTGGTTTCGGCGGTGTCGGCCTCGATCCGGCGCAAGCCCAGCGCATTGAAAGCCGCGTCCAATACCATGCTGCCGGCTTCTTGCGCCAGGCCCAGCCCCCAAGCGGCTTCCGCCAGCTCCAGGCCGAAGCTGGCCACGCCGGGCGCGGCGCTGCCGCGCAAGTCGACCGAACCGATCAGCTCGCCGTTGTCGCGCCGCGCGATGGCCAGCTGCCAGGCGCGGCGCGGCGGGCGCTGCTGCTCGATGAAGCGCTGCAGCAGCATGGCGGCGTACGCCGGACTCAGCTCGCCCGCCGCGGCATGCCGGCCAAAGCCCGGCGTGCCGCGCAACGCTTGATAGGCCGGCAGGTCGTCGGCGCAAAAATCGCGCAGCAGCAGGCGGGATGAGATCAAGGGGAGATTCAACATAGGCCGCCCTTCTCCAGACGCATCTGTTCGGCGCGTTGCAAGAACTGCTGGCGCTCGAAGCGATCGTCGGGATGGAGGGGCGCGAATAATCGGCGCAAGGCTGGATCGGCTGGGCGCGACTCGTCGCCCAGCATGTCGCGCTGCAGATGGCGCGGCAGGAAGATAAAGAACGATGCCATGATGGCGGTACCTGTAAAGAACGATAAAGAGCGATGGAGGGCGCTTGCGGCCCTCCGGACTACCCTGGCGCCGGCGGATGGCTCCTTCGGCGCGGGAGCGCGCAGTCTGCGCGCTCGCCAACTACTCGTCAAGCATATTGTTCAGCGCTGCCCGCATCAGTGCTGGATACGTCCAGGTTCGTGCGACCGCTGATAAGCCTGCCGCCAGCGCCCCAGGCTGGTGCGCAGCACCGCGTCCATCAGACCCAGCTGCAAGCCCACCAGCGTGGCGTACAGCAGCATGCCCTGCTCGCTGGGCATCAGCGGCACCGCCCAATCGCTCAGGTGCGGATAAAGCAGCCAGGCCAAGGCCAGACCGGCCACCAGCGTCAGTTCCACCGCGCGCCAAGAACGGGTGCGCAACGCCAGCCGCGTAATGATATCGGTGAGGAAGAACACCAGACTGACGAGATAAAGGGCTACCATTGTTTTTCCTTTCCGCCATGGGCGCGCTGCCGCCGCGCCAGCCAAGTTTTCACTACCGCATCGGTCAGGCCCAGCTGCAAGCCAACCAAGGCGGCATAACACGCCATGCCGTAGGCGTCCGGCATCCACGGCAACAGCCAAAACGGCAGGCGCGGGTACAGCAGCCAGGCCAGCAGCGCCGTCAATCCGGCCAGCAGACGCAAAGCCGTCGCGCCGCGCTGCCGCAGCCAGTAACGCACGCTCACCGCGCTAGCCAAAAACACCAAGCAAACCAGCCACAGCACCGCGCTCGCTCCGCCGTCTTTCTTCGGTTATAGCCAGCCCAATCCGTACTTTCGGACAGGCGTACCCGCCATTCGTCAGAAAACCCGAACGCCATAAGCAAACAGCCCCGCTTTGGCGGGGCTGTTCAATCAGGACGCGGCTTTCAGACCGATGCGGGGCTGCGTCTTCCGCGCCACAAGCCGCGCAGGCCGATGGCGGAATACAGCAAAAGCGCCGCCCAGATCAGGGCAAAGCCCAGCGCGCGGTCAGGGCCGAACGGCTCGCCATACAGCAACACGCCCAGCGCCAGCTGGATGCTGGGGCCGATGTACTGGATCACCCCCACCGTGGCCAGCTTCAAGCGGCGCGCTCCGGCGGCGAACATCAACAAGGGCACCGCGGTGACCACCCCGGCGCCGACCAACAATAAGTCGCCTTGCCAGCCCAGATGGCCGAACGCACCATCGCCGCGCCAGGCGAACCATAACAGTGCGGCCAGCGCCAGCGGCGACATCAGGAAGGTCTCCAAGGCCAGCCCCGGCAGTGACGGCAGCGGCGCCATCTTGCGCAGCAGGCCATACAGGCCAAAGGTGGCCGCCAGCGACAGCGCGATCCACGGCAGCGCGCCGGCGCTGAGGGTCAGCCAGGCCACGCCCGCCGCGGCCAAGGCCACCGCCAGGCGCTGCGGCCGGCTCAGCCGCTCGCCCAGAAACAAGCGGCCCAGCAGCACATTGACCAAGGGATTGATGAAATAACCGAGGCTCGCCTCCACCACATGGCCGGCATTCACCGCCCAGATATAGATCAGCCAGTTCAGCGACAGCACGGTCGACGACAAGGCGAAGATGCCCAGCTGGCGCGGGCGGCGCAGCGCCTCGCGCAGATCGCCCCATTGCCGCAGCGCGCTGAGCACCAGCGCGACGAACAGGACCGACCACACGATGCGGTGGCACAGAATTTGCAAAGCCGGAACGCTGTGCAGCGGTTTCCAATACAGCGGGAACAGCCCCCAGCAGACGAAGGCGCCTACGGTGTACAGCACGCCGCGGCCGGCGCCATCGGATGAAGAAACAGACATGGGATTCTCGAAAACAATGCTCCAACAGACAGCTTACCCGTTTTGTCCGCTAGGAATAATCATTAAACCCTGCACAGTCCGTTCACAAACACTTAACAAAACAAAGATTTTTGCTGCACTGGCACATAAACCGCACTAGCATGCGCTGCCCCGCGCGATCCATTTGACGTTGACGTAAACGTCAACTATAGTCTGGCGGCATTAGGGTTAACACTCTAAGCTGCATCAGCCGCGCATACCCAGGGCACACGGTATAAAAATAAAGTGTCATCGCGTTGCTACGCAGCAGACGCCCGGCACATGCCGCCCACAAGGCCGCCCGCGGGCTGATCGCCACAAGCGAGCACGACAGGAGGAGAAACCATGTCAATCCGCCATGCAGACCTGGAAGAAAAATACACCGCCCCCACCGGCCAGGTACTGATGACAGGCATTCAGGCGCTGGTGCGCCTGCCCATGCTGCAACAACAACTGGACCAGGCCGCCGGCCTGAACACCGCCGGCTATGTCACCGGCTATCGCGGCTCGCCCTTGGGCAACGTCGACCAGACCATGATGAAGGCCAAGAAGCACCTGGACGCCCACAAGGTGGTGTTCCATCCCGGCCTCAACGAAGACCTGGCCGCCACCGCCATCTGGGGCACCCAGCAGGTCAATATGTTCGAGGGCGCCAAATACGACGGCGTCTATTCGATGTGGTACGGCAAGGGCCCCGGCGTGGACCGCTCCGGCGACGTGATCAAGCACGGCAACGTGGCCGGCACCTCCAAGCACGGCGGCGTGCTGCTGGTGTGCGGCGACGACCATGCGGCCAAATCGTCCACCTTCCCGCATCAGTCCGACCACATCCTGGCCGCCAGCATGATACCGGTGCTGTCCCCGTCCGGCGTGCAGGAAGTGCTGGACCTGGGCCTGCACGGCTGGGCGATGAGCCGTTATTCCGGCTGCTGGGTGGCGATCAAGGCCATCACCGACACCATCGAAAGCTCGGCCATCGTCGACATCTCGCCGGAACGCTTCGAATTCAAGATTCCCAAGGACTTCCCCATTCCGGAAGACGGCCTGAACATCCGCTGGCCGGACACGCCGCTGGCGCAGGAAAAGCGCGTGCTGCACCACCGCCTGTACGCCGCGCTGGCCTACGCTCGCGAGAACAAGCTGAACCGCATCACGCTGGATTCGCCCAAGCCGCGTCTGGGCATCATCACCTGCGGCAAGAGCTACCTCGACGTAATGCAGGCGCTGGACGACCTGGGCATCAGCAAGGTCCAGGCGGCTGAAATCGGCCTGCGCATCTTCAAGGTGGGCATGGTGTGGCCGCTGGAGCCGGAAGGCGTGCGCCAGTTCGCCGAGGGGCTGGAAGAGATTCTGGTGGTGGAAGAAAAACGCCAGATCATCGAATACCAGCTGAAAGAACAGCTGTACAACTGGCGCGACGACGTGCGCCCGCGCGTGGTGGGCAAGTTCGCCGAAAAAGGCGAATGGGCGCTGCCGCACGGCGATTGGCTGCTGCCGGCCGCCGGCGAGCTGACGCCGGCCATGATCGCCCGCGCCATCGCCAGCCGGCTGGCGCTGATCTACGACAGCCCGGTCATCCATGACCGCCTGAAGTTCTACGACGATAAAGAGGCGCAGCTGGTCAAACCGCGCGAATCCATCGCCCGCGTGCCGCACTACTGCTCCGGCTGCCCGCACAACACCTCCACCAAGCTGCCGGAAGGCAGCCGCGCCGTGGCCGGCATCGGCTGCCACTACATGGCGCACTGGATCACCCCGGAAAACACCAAAACCTTCACTCAGATGGGCGGCGAAGGCATCACCTGGCTGGGCCAGGCGCCGTTCACCACCACCAAGCACATTTTCACCAATCTGGGCGACGGCACCTACTTCCACTCCGGCATCCTGGCCATCCGCGCCGCGGTGGCCGGAAAAGTGAACATTACTTACAAGATCCTGTACAACGACGCGGTGGCGATGACCGGCGGCCAGCACGTGGACGGCTATCTGGACGTACTGATGATGACGCGCCAGCTGGCGGCCGAGGGCGTCAAGCGCATCGTGATCACCAGCGACGATCCGGAAAAATACAAGCATGCCCAGGGCCTGGCCCCCGGCATCGACGTGTTCCACCGCCGCGAACTGGACCGCGTGCAGCGCGAGCTGCGCGACACCGAAGGCGTCACCATCCTGATCCACGACCAGACCTGCGCGGCGGAAAAGCGCCGCCGGCGCAAGCGCAACGAATTTCCGGACCCGGCCAAGCGCGCCTTCATCAACGAGCGCGTGTGCGAAGGCTGCGGCGATTGCAGCCAGAAATCCGGCTGCCTGTCGGTGCTGCCGGTGGAAACCCCGCTGGGCCGCAAGCGCAAGATCGACCAATCGAGCTGCAACAAGGACTACTCCTGTGTCGAGGGCTTCTGCCCCAGCTTCGTCACAGTGGAAGGCGGCAAGCTGAAGAAGCCGGCCGGCGCCAGCGCCGATCTGGCCAAGATGCCGGCTCTGCCGGAACCGAAGATTCCGGCGCTGCACGAGCCGTTCGGCATCATGGTGACTGGCGTCGGCGGCACCGGCGTGGTCACCATCGGCCAGGTGCTGGGCATGGCGGCCTATCTGGACAACAAGGGCGTGACGGTGCTGGACATGGCCGGCCTGGCGCAGAAAGGCGGCTCGGTGTGGTCGCACGTTCGCATCGCCGAACATCAGGAACAGCTGCACGCCGTGCGCATCGCCGCCGGCGACGCCAACCTGGTGCTGGGCTGCGACCTGGTGGTGACCGCTGCGGAAGAAGCGCTGGCCAAGATGCGCGAGGGCTTCAGCTACGCCATCGTCAACAACTATGAATCGCCGACCAGCGGCTTCCTGAAAAACCCTGACCTGCGCTTCCCGGCCAAATCGATGAAGGACGCCATCATCGAATCGGTCGGCGCCGGCCGCTTCAGCGAGGTCAACGCCAACCGGCTGGCCACCGCGCTGATGGGCGACGCCATCGCCAGCAATATGTTCATGCTCGGTTACGCCTGGCAAAAGGGCCTGGTGCCGGTGTCGCTGGAAGCCATCATGGAAGCGGTGCGGCTGAACGGCGCGGCGGTGAAGTTCAACCAGGACGCCTTCAGCTGGGGCCGCCATGCCGCGCACGATCCGGCCCGGGTGGAAGCCTTGGTGACGCCGAGCGCCGTGGTCGCTTTCGTGCCGCGCGAAACGCCGGACGCAGTGGTCCATCACCGCGCCACCCTGCTCACCGCCTACCAGAACGAAGCGCTGGCCGAGCGCTACAAGGCGCTGGTGCAGCAGGTGAAGCAGGCCGAGGAAGCCGTCAACCCGGGCAGCACCGCGCTGACGCTGGCCGCCGCGCGCGCCTACTACCATCTGCTGGCCTACAAGGACGAGTACGAGGTGGCGCGGCTGTACAGCGACGGCGAGTTCCAGCGCGAGGTGGCCGCCCAGTTCGACGGCGACTACAAGCTGCGCTTCCACATCGGCGTGGCCTGGCTCACCGGCGGCCAGCCGCGCAAGATCGCCTTCGGCCCGTGGCTGATGCCGGCGATGAAGGCCTTGGCCAAGCTGCGCTTCCTGCGCGGCAGCGCGCTGGACCCGTTCGCCTGGCAGGCGGACCGCAAGCTGGAGCGCCGGTTGATCGCCGAGTTCGAACAGCAGCTGCCGACCGTGCTCTCGCGGCTGAATCTGGCCACGCTGCCGCAGGCGGTGGAATGGATGAAGACCTGGGAAGGCGTGCGCGGCTTCGGCCACATCAAGCTGCGCAACTACCAGCAGGCGAAGGCGAAGCAGGCCGAGCTGCTGGGCCATGCCGGCGAGCCGGGCAAACCGGCGGCCAGCGCCGCCGTGGCCTGAGCATAAGATTTTCCGCAGCTTTTGGCGCCGACTGCTGTCGGCGCCTTTTTTACGCCCTAGGGGCTGTTGACGTTTGCTGAGCGGTCGCGCCGGGATGCGTTTTGCGGCGAATCGAGGCGTTTCGCGCGCCGCATAGTCATTCTCTGCCAGCGTGGAACAACGAAGAGTCGGCGCGAAAGGCGCCCGGCCCAAATCGGCTCAAACGCGATCCCCGCAGCAAACGTCAACAGCCCCTGGACATGACAAGAAAATCTTCTATGTTTCAAGACATGCCAAAAGATTTTCACCGCCTGGAGACCATCACATGACCGCCCTGCTTCGCCGCGCCGCAATCGCCTCGCTCAGCCTGATCCTGATCGCGTGTTCCAGCAACCCGCCGGCCAAAATGGCCGGCTGCATCGGCAGCGTGATGCCGCCGCCCCTTGGCATGAGCGCGGCGCAAAACCCGACGCTGCTGGCGCAAGCCGTGGGCGCGCCGGGTAAGGGAGGGCTGTGCGAAGGGACGGTCTACCAGCAGGATGCCGGCGCCGCCGTGCTCGTGTACCGGGTGTGGGACGACAGCAAACCCAGCTCGCAGATGGGGCGCTGGTGGTCGTTCAGCCAACCGCAGGGACCGGTGGCGCAATACCGCGCCGAAAACGCGATCTGCCCTTCGTGGAGCCAGCTCAACCACGTGGTGCGCTGCCAGCTGAAAGCCGGCGCCCAGGTGGCGGTCGGCACCGGCCAGAGCGCCGCTTGCGCGCCCGATCCGGACTACCCGCCGTCGCCGGTCAACCAGGTCTATGTCCCCAACAGCAGCCCGGACGGCCTGTTGGTGGAAAACTGCCAGGATGCAGGGAGCTTCCCGCCTGCGCAGTAACACTGCGGCCGGATATGCTCACAATGGCACAGCCGCCAGGATAGGGGCTAAGCGCGCAGCCCGCGGCAAGTTTCGCCTATGCCGGCCTGGATGCACAGATCGAACAGCGAATCGAAACGCGTGGGGGTGTAGTTGATCAGCGCGCAGGGAACGCCGGCGCGCGCCGCTTCCAGCGGGATCAGATTGACCGGCGACACCTCCAGCGACGAGCCCATCACCAGCAGCAGGTCGGCGTTCAGCGCCGCCTGGAAGGCCACGTCGATCAGCGGCACCGCCTCACCGTACAACACCACATCCGGCTTCAGCACCGCGCCGCAGCGACGACAGGGCGGCACCTCGTGCTGCTGCACATAGTCGAGCGGATGCGGCGTCTCGCAGTCCGGACAGCTGGCGCTGAGCAAGGTGCCGTGCATCTCCAGCACGCGGCGGTTGCCGGCGCGGCCGTGCAGGCCATCGATATTCTGGGTCAGGATGGTGACTTCCTTGCCGGCCTGCTCCAACGCCGCCAGGAAACGGTGGCCGTCGTTGGGCTGGTAGTCGCCCACCAGCTTGATGCGGAAGATTTCGCGGAAGGCTTGCCAAAAGGCGGCCGGCGCGCGACGGAAGTAGTCGATGGACACCACGTCGGCCAGGCTCATATCCCGCGACCACAGGCCGTCGGCGGAGCGGAAATCCGGAATGCCGGATTCGGTGCTCATGCCGGCGCCGGTCAACACGGCGATCCGCCCGGCATCGTCTATCAGTTGCTGCAGATACTGCCGCTGTTGCTCAGTCGCGCTCATCATCCATCCTTGCATGCCACTCCCGGCACTATAGCGCAGGGCTTATGGCGCCGGATACTTGATCGCATTCTTGACCATCTTGTCCCGAACCGCCTGATCCAGATCGACGCCGGTGACCATCGCCAGCCGGGTCAGGTACAGCAACACGTCGGCGATCTCTTCCTGCAGATGGGTAAAACGCGCCGAATCGTCGCGCAAGGCCGCGGCGCCGTCATCGCCCAGCCATTGGAAGATTTCCGCCAGTTCTCCCACTTCGCCCACCAGGGCCAACACCAGATTGCGCGGCGAGTGGTGGCGGTTCCAGTCGCGCTCGTCGGCAAAACGCTGCAGGGCCGCGGTCAGGCCGCGGGTATCGATCAAAATCTCGTCGCTCATATTCATCCATTCCCGTTTCACGTGAAACATCCAGGCACCGACACAGACAGTAGCAATCTCACAGCAGGCCAGGCTCTGGGCGTTGTCTGCGGATACTTGCCGGGCAAACGAAAATGCCCGGCCAGGCCGGGCATCGTCAAGCCATGCAAACAGACGCGTTAAATCAGGTCTTCCGCCTTCAGCGCCTGCTGTACCGCCGGCAATTCCGCCACCCGTTGCAGGAAAGCCAGCAGCGCCGGATAGTCGGCCAGCGAACGATGCACATATTGCGCCCAGGAGAGGCAGGTGAACAGATAGGCATCGGCCACGCTGAACTGGTCGCCCTGCAGATAGGGCGTGGTTTCCAGCTGACGCTGCAGCAAGGCCAAACGCGGTTGCAGCCGCTGCCACGCCTCGTCCTTGGCCGCGTCGGTCTTGGCGAAGAACAGCGGCGAGAAGTTCTTGTGGATTTCGGTGGCGATGAAGTTCAGCCATTCCTGCAGCCGGTAGCGCTCCAGCGTGCCATTGGGCGGCGCCAGCTTCTTGTCCGGCGCATGGTCCGCGATGTACTGCAATATCGCCGCGCCCTCGGTCAGCAGCTCGCCATTGTCCAGCTGCAGCGCCGGCACATAGCCCTTGGGATTGATGGCGGAGAAATCAGCGCCGCTGGCCGTGGTATGCGGCATTTCGCGCAGATTGACCTTCTCAGAAGAAAACGGCAGGCCGCTGGCGATCAGGGCAATATGAGAGGCCAGCGAGCAGGCTCCAGGCGAATAATACAGTTTCATCTCACGACTCCTTGCTGAATGGAAAGGATGGGACGCACCGCAAACCCAGCCAGCGTGTGCCAAAACTCGGTCGATTGCAACCACGTTCCGCCCAGGGCCAAACCCCTCAGCCCAGCAGCGACACCAGCCACTCGATACGCAGATTCCACCCGGCAAAGCCTGCCAGCCAGAACAGGATGCCGGCGGCGCCGAATCCCCAGGCGGCGAACAGCGGCAGCAGATTGGCAGACAGCGCGGCCACCGCCGCGCAGGCCACCGCGATGGACAGCGCCGCGTCGCTGATGTCGAACAAGTCGTGACGCGCATTCAACGTTTCCATGCCCTGCTCCTTGGCCTGGGCTTTGCGCTGCAAATCCTGGCTCTCCTGCTTGTAGCGTTCCAGCTCATGCTTCAGCTGTTGCTGCTGCGGCTTCAAGGCCCCCGCGCTGGCGGGATTGGCGATGGCCAGCATCTCGGCCTGGCGCAGACTGGCCTCGGCCAGGTGCAGCTTGATTTTCTTGGCCTGGTATTCCGACCAGGCATCCGCTACGTCGGCCTTCTGCAGCTGGCGGGTCTGCACGATATTGTCGTCCTTCAGCTTGCCCAGGCCCATCAGCACCGACAGCAGCACCACGGTCAGCGCCACCCAGCTGTTCAGGCGCTTCTTTTCCGCTTCCACGCTGATTTCCACTTCCATATCGCTTCTCCCATGCGTTTGTGTTTCCGCACAGCATAACGCGATCAAGCGGAAATGGTTGCTCAGCCGCCGGTTTTTTTGGAAAACAGCCGCGGCCGCTCATCGCGCGGGCCGCCGGCTTTCATCTGCGCGAACAAGGCTTCCACGCGGGCGCGCGCCCATGGCGTGCGGCGCAGGAAGACCAGGCTGGACTTGATGCTGGGGTCCTGGCTGAAGCAGCGGATGTCGATCCGGCTGGCCAGGCCATCCCAGCCGTAATGCGCCAGCAGCTGGTTCAGCATCATTTCCAGCGTGACGCCGTGAGTGGGATTATTGGCCTGCGTGCTCATGCCGCGCGTCCTGTCTAAATGAAGAAAGCCGCGAGTGTAAGCCCGCGGCGTGGCGCCAGCCAAGTCACTTGGAGGAGGCGGATTTGCGGCTGCGCGGCGCCTTGGGCTTTTTCGTCGGCGCCGCGGTCGACGGCGCCGCCTCGACGGTAGGCTCCGGCGCGGCCGGCCTGACGCCGGGCACCCCCATGGCCAAGGCCATGCGGCCCAGCCGCTGCTGCTTGTCCACGCTGATCGGCCCGGCCGCCGACAACAGCAGCATCACCAGTTCCAGCGCCATTTCGCGCTGCTGATCGGTGGGCAGCAGGTCCTTGATGGTGGCCAGCGCCCGTTTCTCATCGTTGCGCACCAGCCAGGTCTGGCGCCGCACCACCTGCTTGAACGCCTCCAGCGTCAGATCCTCGCCCAGGCCGGTATCCTGCATCACGCGGCGGATGGCGTTGAACGGCCGCACATCCACCACGCCGTTGCCGATGGCGACATAGATCAGCAAACGCAGGAAACCGTCCACCGCGCCGCCCTCGGAGTAATGCTGCTCCAGCTCGCGCTTCTTCAGCCGCAGCATCTCGTCGCGCTCCCAGCCGGCATGGTAGCCCGGCACGTGATAGGCCCGCTTCGGATGCAGGCCCACCAGCGCGGCGGTCAGCGGCGCGTCGTAGACGGCGCGGAAAGTCATTTCCTTCAGCGCGTCGCGCTGGTCGCGGTAACCGTCCAGCACGCTCGCGGTCCAGTCGGATACCGTCTGCTGCCACTGCCAGAACGGATTGTCCTGGGACACCGGCTTGCGCGCCGCCCTCACCTTGTCGGCCCAGTCCGACAAACCGGTCAGCAGCGGATTGCGGCTGGAGAACCAGCGCCGCTCGAAGCGCGACGGATGCATTTCGCGCAGCAGATGGGCGCTCCACGGCGAGCCGCCGGCCCTGACCCACGGCGAAACGAAGCAGTCGTACAGCTGCTGGTTGATCTCCGCCACCCGCTTCACCACCTGGAAAGCGCGCTCGCCCTCGCGGCCATCGCCCAAGGCCAGGATGTCTTCCACCTCGCGCGGTTCGAAGCGGATGACGTAACGGCCTTGCAGATACTGCAGGCCAGGCGTTTCCGGGTGGGTATCGGTGATCACCGCCTCGTACAGTCCCGGCGGCAGCACATCGATCAAGTCCAGCGCGCTGGCCAGCTCGCTGTGCTCCTTGTTGGCCACGCCGGCGGACACGAAGATGCCCAAATGGCCGATCTGCTCATGCAGGCAGTAGACTATGGTCTGCTCATTGCCGCGGATGTCCTCGACGGAGTTGTAGAGGTCGGCGATCCAGTACAGCGCCTGCTGCGGCGGCGTGATGTTGTCGCCCCAGGACGCGAACACGATGATGGGCGAGCGGATCTGCCGCAAATCGATGCGCACCGCGCCCTCGTCCAGATACACCTCGCCGCGGCTCAGGCGGTTGCCGACGAACAGGTTCTGGCTGATCCACTCCATCTCCTCCTTGTTCAGCAGATAGTGGCCGCCCCACCAGCGCTCGAACTCCAGAAACCGCCCGCGTTCGGTATCGACATGGGTGTATAGATGGTGGCCCTTTTTCCAATAGGTGTTGGCCGGGTCCAGCTGCTCGAAGTTGGACACCAGATGCGCGCCGTCGAACTGGCCGTGGCCCAGGTCGCCGGTCAAGGAAGCCAGCCAGGTGCCGCCCAACAGGCCGCCCTGGTAGCGCATCGGGTTCTTGCCGGCCACGCCGGCCCAGTACGACAGCGGCGAGCCGGCCAGCAAGATGGGGCCGACATCGTCCGGCGCCGAGGCCGCCACCATCGCCAGCGCCCAGCCGCCCTGGCAATTGCCGATGACGAACGGTTTGCCGGCATTGCCCGGATGCAGCTCGCGCACGCGCTTGAGGAAGGCTTTCTCGGCCCGCCATACGCACTCTATGGTTTGCCCCGGCACCGGCACCGGAAAGAACATCACGAAATAACAGGGGTGGCCTTGGCGCAGCGCGATGCCGATCTCGCTGTCCATCTTGAAGCCGCCGATGCCCGGACCGTGGCCGGCGCGCGGATCGATCACCACGAACGGGCGCAGGCTGGCATCGGTCGGCGTGCAGTTGGCCGGCGGGCGGATCGCCGCCAGCGCGTAGTTGACCGGCTGCGGCAGCTCGCGGCCGTCCATGATGATGTCGAAATCAAACACCAGCACCGGCGGGTTGCCGGAGGCCGCGTGCTCCAGATAGGTGTCGCCGCGCTCGCGCAGCACATCGCAGAACAACAGCCCGCGCTGCAGCGCATCCGTCCAGTAGTCCATCCAGTGCTGCCCCAGCGACCACCATCCTGCTTTGTCGGACTCTGCCATGCCCCGCTCTCCCTTTGTCAACAGCTTTCACTGTAGTCCACCATGCTGCAGCGCACCGCATCCTGCGCCAAGAACTTAGGGGCTGTTGACGTTTGGTGAGTGGATCGCGTTTGAGCTTCGCCAAACCCGCAGGGCCGGGCGCCTTTCGCGCCGACTCTTCGTTGTTCCGCGCTGGCAGAGAATGAAATGCGGCGCGCGAAACGCCTCGATTCGTCGCAAAACGCATCCCGGCGCGACCGCTCTCCAAACGTCAACAGCCCCTAGGAGGTCCCGCGCTTTAACAAAGCTGAACATCCGGTTTGCCCGCCGCAATACTCCGCTGACAAATTTGGCCGATACTGCCGATAGCTCATGCACTAACAGGAGTACCCGCCATGCCTCTGCTCTACAGGTCATTGCTTCTTGCCAGCATTCTCTGCGTCAGCGCCGCTCAAGCCGCGGAAACGGCTGAGCCACCGCATCCGGATAGGCAGATGGACCCGGCCATGCACCAGAAAATGATGGCCAGGCATATGCAGATGTTGCATGACAAGCTGAAACTGCAGCCGCAACAGGAAAGCGCCTGGCACGACTTCGTCGAGGCCATGAAGCCGCGCAAGCCCATGCCGCCGAAAGAGGGCCAGGATAGTGCGCCGGAAAGAATGGAACAGATGATGCAACAGCAGCAGGCCGAAATGCAGCAACGCCTGGACGCGTTGAAAGCTTTTTACGGACAGCTGACGCCTGAACAGCGCAAAGTGATGGACAACTTGCATCGCCCGGGCGGCGAGTGGCAACATCGCGGCAAGCGCGAGGCATCCAGCCCGAATCACGGCTGAACGGCGCGGCGGGGCCGTCTCTGATCAGGCTTGCTCCGCCGCCTTGCTGAGGGGGAGGCTGCGGCCAATTTAAGCGCGCTTCCTGTTTTATGCCTGACACGCTGCGCTTGCCGCGTTCGGTCAGCGCCGGACCGGCATCCGTCCCCGCGCGGCGGATGCAAAGCGATAAATACCCTCAACCGACTGCACGACTCGCCATGACAAGCCGCCAGCTTTCATCCCTGCTGTTATTGCTCGTTGGACTGGCTGGCCCGGCGCTCGCCGGCGCCGATAGGCCAAGTGACGATATGTCCCTCAACTGGCGCGGTGGCCACTGGCGCCATGGCAACCATGATGGCCGCTACGGCTGGTGGTGGGTCGTGGGCGGCATATGGTATTTCTACCCGACTCCGATCTATCCCTACCCTGCGCCCAAGGCGCCGGCGACGCCGGCCGCTCCGCCCGCTCCGCCCGCTCCGGCCCGCCCCTCGCAACCGATGGCGCCGGCCGGCTGAGGCCGCCATGCCGTTTAGAAACGGCGCTTAAGACATAGAAACACAATCGCGCCGCCATCTCCGCACGCTGGGCAAAACAGGGAGTCATACTGAAATCAGGCTTGGCCGCCGGTCAGGCCATCGCGCGGAGGCGCATCGAACAGATCGCCCCGAATCGCCGCTCACGCCCAAGAAGGAGTTCACAATGAAACTGTTCGCTCCACTAATGGCCGTTCTGCTCATGTTGTTGTCCAACCTGGCCAGCGCCCAGGATGCCAACACCCGGCCGTTCGACAGCACCGTGGTGCTGCCCAGCGTGCCCTTGTCGCTGCATGAGATGAACCAGCCCGTTAAACCCAGCGACGTCGTCGCCAAGCCCGCGCAATGAGCCCACGCCCTGCCATCCCGGCAGGGCTGTCTTTATCGGCCGAACCAGCGGTCGCCGAAATTCACCAGCAGCACGCCCGCCACCACCAACAGCGCGCCGATCAGCCGCGCCGCGCTCAGATCGCGCAGCGGCATAGCCAACCAGCCAAAACGATCGAACAATAGCGAAGTGCACACCTGCCCGGCGATGATCAGCGACACCATAGTGGCTACGCCCAGCCGCGGCGCCAACAGCGTGGTGCCGAACACGAAACCGGCGCCCAGCACGCCGCCCAGCAGCATCCACCACTCCACGCGGCTCAGCGCCGCCAGGCTCTGCCAACGCTGGCCGGTAGCCAGGCTGAGCAGGGCCAGGGTCAAACACCCGACGCTGAACGACACCAATGCCGCCAGCAGCGTGCTGCCGCCTATCAGCTGGCGTAATTGATTGTTCACCGCAGCCTGCATCGGCACCACTACGCCGACCAGGAACGCCAGCAGCGGAAAGATTGCCTGCATTGTCATCCCCTCTTATTCAATATCGTTCCACTGCCACGGCGCGCGCCGGCGCCTCATACGGTTCCGGCCACCAGTCGTCTATGCGCCGGATCAGGCCATCCTGGATGGTGAAGAAACTGATGCCGGACATCGTCTGCTGTTCCACGTGAAACGCGATCTCGCTGACCGCCTGATCGCCATCGGCCAGCACGCGGACAATCTCCAGCCGCCAGTCGCCCGGATAGGTGGCATTGAATGCCACGTATTGGTCCACGCCGCGGATCCGTTCGCGCGTCTGCGGCACCCGGTATTCGACATCCGGATGCAAGGTGTCGGCGAATCCGGTCCAGTCGCGCGCATTGGCGCATTCCCAATAGCGGCGGATCAACTGTGCGGACATGTCGGCTCCCGATCTATTCGAAGGCAAACAGGTTAATGGAATTATTTGCCTGGCGCGCGGCTATTGCGCGTATAGGCGCAAAAGCCGGGCTTGGGGCCGATCTTGGGATGGTTGCGGCAGGTATTGGGGCGGCGCTCGTAAATGGTGCAGCGCCGGGTCTGCGCGTCCAGATACAGGCAATCGCCGTTGGCGCGCTGCGCCAAGGTGAACAGGCTGTTCTTGAAATTGAAATGCTGGATCACCCGCTGCTTTTCCAGCCGCTTGGCGATGTTCTTGATCGGCTCTTCCAGCTCGAACTCGTCCACCACGCCGATGCGCACCAAGTCCGGCAGCTTCACTTCCACCGGCATGGTGCAACAGGACGCCATGCAGTCGCCGCACAGGCCGTTCTTGTACTTGATCCAGGTTTCCAGGCGATTGATATCGGCCACGTGGCATCCTTAACACATTGAATACGCGATACTTTCCCGTTGCGGGAAAGCGCGCATTCTACGGACGCCGCGTCAAACCGGCAAGCGGAAGGCGCGCAGCCAGCGCGCCGTCTCGTCCGGGCCGCGCAGCACATGCCACTGCGCCAGCGGATGCGCGTCGCGCAGCGCGGCCAGTTCGGCGCGGCGCTTGCCGTGGCTGCGCCAGGCCCACAGCAGCAGGGAATCTTTGGAAAACAACGTGCCGCGCAAGGTTTCGCGGTTGCCATGCGCCAGCGCCTCGCCGCGCCATGCCCGCAAGAGGCTGCGGCGCACGATGCGCCAAGCCATCAAGCTGAGGGGATAATCCAGCCAGACCACCAAGTCGGCGCGCGGCAGCAACTGGCGCAGCGCGGAACCATAGCAGCCTTCGGCCAGCCAGCGCTCGCCCTGCGCCAACGCCGCCACTCTGGCCTCGAACCCCTCCTGGCGAACCCACCCCGGCCCCCAGAACCATTCGTCCAGCTCCACCAGCGGCAAGGCCAGCGCGCGGCCGAGCGACTTCGCCAAGGTGCTTTTGCCGGCGCCGCTGCCGCCGACGATCAGCACCCGGCGCGGCGTCTCACATCCCGGCATAGCTGCGCAGAATGGCGGCGATGCGCCAGCGATGGTCGCGGTCGTGTTCGGCCAGTTGCTCCACCAGGCCCAGCACATTGATCGTGGTGCCGTCGCCGCGGATGCCGCTGCGGCCCAATTGCTTGGTATCCAGGCTTTTCAACTGCGCCAGCAGCGCCGCCCGTTGCGCGGTGAAGGCCGCAATGCCGGCCTCGCCGTCGCGCGCATGATAGGCGCGCGCCGCGGGCCAGTGCGACACCTCCATCGGCGCCAGCTGCGGCCGCTCCTCGCTCAGCACGCGGCGGATGCGCATGCCGTACAGATCGGTCTCGCAATCGTGCACATGCCAGACATGCTCCAACAGCGGCGAACGATCATGTATCGGCTGGCGGCCCCACACCTCGCCCGGCAAGCCGGACAGGGTCCTGCGCAAAAACACCGGCAGTTCTTCCAGCTGGATCAGCAGCTGCGAGTAGGCCTGCAGCAGCAAGGGGTGCTCAGTCATCGCGCTCCGCCTCCCGTCCCAGCCTGTCGCACGGATGCGCGGCACGATTGACCCGCGGCAGCACCTCAGGCAGATAAATCTCTTGAATCGCCGCCAATTTGCCGTGCGCCTCCCAATGGCCGCGGCTTTCCCAATGCTCCACCAGCACAAACTGGCTGGCGTCGGCCTGGGAATGGTAGGCCTCCCACAACAGACAGCCCGGCTCGGCCAGACACAGCGGCCGCATCCGCGCCAGCGCGGCGGCCACCGCCGGCGCCTCGGCCGGCTTCTTTACTTGCAGCGTCACAATCAACGGAAACATGGCATATCCCGGTTTGAAGTGAGCCCATCGACTCAATAGAATTCCATCTGGCGCAGGCCGACGTAGCGCGGCGCAATAAAGCCATGCTCGCGGTCGCGCCAATAATCGTCCAGCAGCATGGGAGGAAACACCGTCTTGTCGGCAAACTCGCCGCGCGCCAACCAGGCCGCCTCAACGATGTGCTCGCGCACCGCTTCCTCGGCGCTGCAATCGATGGCGCCGCCCAGCAGCTTGCCGGTGAACCAGAACTTGCACTCGCGGGTTTGCGGGCTGGCGAATTCCTCGATATAGGCCAGCGGCCCGATTTCCACCCGCAACCCGCACTCTTCCCACGCTTCGCGCCGCGCGGCGTCCGCCAGCGGCTCGTCATCGATGGCCCCGCCGCCCGGCGCCACCCAGAAGTCGTACACCCCCGGCTTGCAATGCCGCACCATCAGTACCCTGCCCTCATGCTCGACGATCACGCCGGCGGCTATGCGATGTTGCATGCCATTCCTCCCTGTAAACCGGCCAGTATACCAAATCAAATATGTATTTGGCATTACATGAAACAAGGCGGTTGGCAGAAAAATGCGCGTTCAGGGGCGGTAGACGATCAAGGGGATTTCCATCTCGTCCGGATGCACGCCGGCATGCGTGCCGGCCAATTGCAGCTTGCGCTCTCCGGGCAGCGTGTCGCGCAGGTTCCAGCCCGGCTTGGCGATCAGCGCCACGTCGCCGCAGCGATGAGCCAGGTCGGGATGCGCCGGCCCCGGGCCAAACACGCCGGCAGCCAGCAGTTCCGCGCTTGGCTCCACCCAGCAGGCGTGGCCCAGCCGCGCGCGCGCCAGCTCGATGAAACGCTCCATGCAGCCTGGCTTCACATGGCAGTAGCTCATGCGCGTCTCGCCGGATAGCGGGCGCGCCAACAAGCTGTACAGTTCCGGAATCTCGTCCACATCCAGCCATTGTTCGGCCGGCGCGGCGACAAAACCGTGGTCGGCAATCGCCACCACCGCCGCGTCGTTCTGCTTGGCCGCGTCCAGCAGGCGGCCGAAATCGCCGTCCAGCTCGGCCAGCAGCCTGACTGCCGCCTCGTCGTCCGGGCCGATCTCGTGCATCAGCGTGTCCATCTGCCGCAGATACAAATAATGGAAAGCCGGCACCGGCGAATACAGCCGCGCCGTGAGCTGGACGAAGGCATCCTCGGAATCGCGGTAAGGCAGGCGCATGCTGCTGCCGGCATGGTGGCGGCTGCATGGCGAGTGGCAGATGTCCTCCGGCAACATCAGGAAAGCCGGGCGGGAAAAACGCTCGAACAGCGGCGGCGCGCTGAACAGCGTATCGGCCAGCTGCTGCGGCGCGCTGGCGCTGCCAGCAGAATGGCGCACATATAGCGGCAAGGGCGCGATGATTTCCTCGCCATGCAACTGATGCCAGCCTATCAGGCCGTGGCGGCCCGGCGGCTGGCCGGTCAACACCGTGGTCACCGCCGCCGCCGTCGTGGGCGGAAACACGCTGCTCAAGGTGGCCCGCCGCCGCAGATTCAAGCGGGTTTCCGGCCCCAGCCGCCGCAGCTGCGCCGCGCCCAGGCCGTCTATCAGCAACAGGCAGACATGGCGGTGATGGCCAATGCCGGCCAGCACATCCGTGGCCAGCGGCGGATAACCCAGATCCGGGCCGCCCAGCTCCCAACTCAGCGTCTGCATCAGGTTGAGCAGGCCGCCGCCTTGATAATCCGGCCAAGCGGCCCCGGAACAACGGGATTTCAGATTGGACATGGCGGCTATGCCGATTGGGAAAACCGCATTGTTGTCCTCGCCGCCCGGCCCGTCAACGACTGACCGCGCCATGCTAGCTCGACAAGGCCACAAACTCGCCGCACAGCCGGCCCGCCTGCGCGCCATCATGTTCCAACACCGACGTCACCGCAATGCGGGCCTTGCCGCGACGCGACAAGGTTTTGATGAAACGCGGCCAGCTATCCGCTTCCGCTAGGAAGGCGCGCGCAGAAAACTCACCGGCGATGGTTTGCTCATACTCCATGCTGTTGCGCTGGATAAGCAATGTAGCGTTCCGGTCCTCGGCCCTCAGCCGGATATGCAGCAAGGACCAAGCCGCCAGGATGGCCAGCGCCGACCCGCTGCCGCCAAACACCGTCGCGCAATGGTTGATATTGGGCGCCAGCGGCGCGGTCAGCCTCACTTGGTCCGGATCGATGGCGGCCACCGATACCTCCATCGCGCGGGACAGCGGGATGTGCTGGTGCAGATAGGCTTGCAGTTGCTCAGCGTGCATGGCGTCTCCTGGAGCCGGGCATGATAAGGCCATTCTCAGCGACGCTCATGCTCAGAACGGCGCCTTGGCCAGCGGCTGGAATTGCTGATTGACGCTGCCGGACAGCTCCACATTGTCCGGATTCAGCATCCGCGCCGGCGCGCCGGCGGAAAAGTCCATCTGGTCCAGGTCCACCCGGATCACGTTGGGACTGCTGGCCAGCTCGAAGAAATACTGGCGGTTGCTCAGGTCCGCCACGGTACGGTATTCGGTGTCATAGCTCGACCCCGGCGTCTTGTACGGCGCGTTGAACGGCACCGAGGTATTGCGCGCGACGGACAGGATGGACGCCACCGCCTGGCGCTGGCTCTGCGGCTCGCGCAGCGTGCTCAGGAAGTAGTTGGCGCGGATGAAGCGGTCCACCGGATTGACATTGCCCGGCAGCGGCGTCTCGCGCGTGGCCTGGGAGAAATCCCACTTCTTCAGTTCCGCCAGCTGCTGCGCATACGGCGGATCGTTGGTCAGCACGCGGAATTCCCGGCCGTGATAGATCTGCGGCTTGCCGTCAACGTACTGGATCAGCGCCGAATCGCCGCTGGCATCCTCAATGGCCAGATGCAGCGAGGACTTGAAGCCGGCGAATTCCACCATCACCGGCTGGATGGCTCTCATCACCTCCAGCGCCTCCGCCACCGTCGCCGCGTTGTCCAGCAGATACTGGCCCCACAGCCCGGCCTGCACGCCCTGCTTGCCCGGTTCGCGCGCGCCGTAGTCGGTGGCGGTCAGGAACAACAGGTGCATGGCCAGTCCCTTCTCGTTCATGCCATCCACCGCGCCGACGCCATAGGCCGATGTCACCACGCTGCCGTATTTGGAGGTCCAGCGCGCCGCATTGTCCTTGATCACGGTGGCCGGCCCCAGCTTGCCGCCATCGCGCGCCATGCCGCGCGGCAGGATCATCAGCCGGGGTTGGGTGGATTCGGCCCAGTCCATGGACCGCCCTGCCAGCACGGCGAGATGGTTGGTATTCCACAGCGTGCGGGTGCAGGCATCCGCCACCGGGGACCACAGCGCGAACGAAGTCGTCGACGCGATCAGCAGGCTATGCAAGGCAGTCTTCATATCCATCCGGGACCCTTTATCGAAAATTATCAAAAACTTATAGACAGCGCCTAAGGCGAGCGGTTCCATGCCGCGCAGACGGAAACCGCCCGGCAAAGCCCGAGCAAGCCGAAAAATCAGGCCGCCACCGGACATGCCCAGCGGATATCAGGGCGGGAAACGCGGCGCTTACAAGGTGTATGCCAGCCAGCCCCACATCGCCAGCAACAGCGCGTTGGAAGTCAGGAAGGCCAGGAAACGGTGGATCGGGTGATTGTAGCCAAGGTGGATAACGGTATGGACCAGACGCAGCGCGACATAGCCCCAAGCCAGCGCCAGCACGGCCGGCGTGGCCAGATTCTTGGCGATGACGATGGCGCCGGCCACGTAAAACAGCACAGGCGCCTCGAACAGATTGGAGAAATTGCGCGCCAGCTTCACCTCGCTGTCCGGCGGAGCGTCGCCCTGCATCAGCCGGTAATAACTGCCCTTCACCCGCCCGGAACGGGCATTGGCGAAACGGGCGCGTCCCAGGCGGATGCCCACAAAGAAAGTCAGCAATACCAGCGCGAACATCGGGTAGATCATCATCGTCCCTTTCATAGAACCGCAATCGCTTCCCATCTCGTCTTGCAATGCCAACCATGTTGGCCTCCGGCCATCCCGTGGCACTCATTTCTCAATCAGCCTCTGCAAAAGCTCGGGCCGGGCTGAAAGCATGGTCCTGATATTTCCGCAGCAAAGGCATGAATGCCTCCGCCTGCATCCGGTACAGCGCCTCGGCATCGTCCAGTCTCGCCTTTATCGAACGGATTTCCATGCGTTCGCTCCCGACACGTTAACCGCACCATCAAGTTAAATTCAAATGCATTTGAATTTACCAGTTTCGATATTCTGGACAATCAAAAAGGGCAAGCCTTTTGGGGCTTGCCCTTTTCCTTACATCGATCCCAATATCGGTGCTGCGCCGCTATGGGGCGACCGCGCCCTGGCCCATCACTGCGGCCGCTGCTTGAAGAAAGTGATAGGCGCGCTGGCGGGGATTTCGCTCGGCGGCGGCGTCTTCAGGATGTGCTTCTTCATTTTGCCCATCACGTGCATCTCGCAGGGACGGCATTCAAATTTCAGGGTGTAGGTCTCGTCGCCGGATTTCAGAATCATCGGATCGGCGCGCACCTGGCCCATCACGCCCTTGACGCCCTTAGCCTGCTTCGGGCACAGATTATAGGAGAAGCGCAGGCAGTGCTTGGTGATCATCAGCGACACTTCGCCCTCTTCCTGGTGCGCCTCGTAAGCCGGTTCGATCACTTCCACGCCGTGCTGCTTGTAGAAGTCCCAGGCCAGCGCGTTGTAGACGTTGGCCAGATAGCTGAGCTCCTTCTGCGGGAAGACCGCCGGCGGCTCCACCGCCGCCTTGCGTTCGGGACGCGCCCAGGCGGCCAGGCGGGCGGCTTCCAGTTTTTCCACCGCCTCGCGGCGCAAGCCGTTGATGACGGAAGCCGGCACGAACCACGGTTGGGACAGGCTCAGCGACACATCGTGCGCCTGGAACAGGGTGTTGCCGAGCTTGGCGACGGCCTCGCGCAGGCTTTGCTCGGCGCGGGCGGCGTCCTTGGCCGGCTCCAGCGCCAAATCGACACTGGCGCAGGCGCTGCAGCCGTCGGCGTCGGTGTAAGTCAGCGCCAGGCCCGTAGCGGTTTCCGACAGCGTGGCCCACACGCCGATGCGGCGCTCGGCCGATTTTTTCAGCAGCGCCAGTTCCCAGGCGTGGTCGCGGTTGCGGCAAATATCGGTGCCGGGCTTCAGGCCGGAGAGCACGGCCGGATCGTTAGGCTCGCAGCGCCAGACCAGCAGGCTGCCGGCAGCCTTGCCCACCTGCTTGACGGTGTTGAGCTGCATGCCCACCACCTCGCGCTTTTTCATGAAGTTGATGCCGTCGCCGTTGGACATCTGCTCGCTGGTGGCGATTTCCAGCCAGCTATCGCCGACCTTGTGCACGGTGCCGAGGCCGACGCCGACGAATTTGGGCGAATCAAACGCGCCGATGTCCTGCTTGCGGCCGGTGGCGAAGTAATCTGTCGCGCCGCGATGGAAAGTCTTGTCCGGATTCGGCGTGAAGAAGATTTCGCTCGTGCCGCTGGCGGCCGGCGCCAGCTCCGGGCGGCGCTCGAAGATTTCGTCCAACAGCAGGCGGTAATGGGCGGTGATGTTCTTGACGTAGGACACGTCCTTATAGCGGCCTTCGATCTTCAGCGAACGCACGCCGGCGTCCAGCAACGCTTCCAGGTTGTCGCTCTGGTTGTTGTCCTTCATCGACAGCAGGTGCTTGTCGAAGGCCACCACGCCGCCTTTTTCGTCGGTCAGCGTGTACGGCAGTCTACAGGCCTGCGAGCAGTCGCCGCGGTTGGCGCTGCGGCCGGTGTCGGCGTGGCTGATGTAGCACTGGCCGGAGAAGGCCACGCACAGCGCGCCGTGGATGAAGTATTCGATGGTGGCGCTGTCCGCCACCCGGTCGGCGATGTTCTTGATCTGCGGGATGGTCAGCTCGCGCGCCAGCACGATCTGGCTGAAGCCGGCGTCGGACAGGAAGCGCGCCTTGTCGGCGTCGCGGATGTCGCACTGGGTGGACGCATGCAGCTGTATCGGCGGCAAGTCCATCTGCAGGATGCCCATATCCTGGATGATCAGCGCGTCCACCCCGGCATCGTACAGCTGCCAGATCAACTGGCGCGCGGCGTCCAGCTCGGCGTCGTGCAGAATCGTGTTCAGCGTGGCGAAAATGCGCGCGTGGTAGCGGTGGGCGAAATCGCACAAGCCAGCGATGTCCTGCACGCTGTTGCAGGCGTTGTGGCGCGCGCCGAACGACGGCCCGCCGATATACACCGCGTCCGCGCCATGCAGGATGGCTTCGCGGCCGATTTCGGCGGTTTTGGCGGGAGACAGCAGTTCGACTTGGTGCGGCAACAGGCTCATGGCGATTCCGGGGATGCTTTTAAGGTTATTCGGCTGGACGGGCGGGCCGGAAGTATAACGGAATCAGCAGCTTATAGATAGACCGGTTGATTTCATAGCGCGGATAAGTGCAACTACCTAGGATTGTTTATACGGATTGATTACCCACATGACGGCTGCTACCCAAAAAATATTGGAGGCGTGCCCTCCTATCCAGTGAGTCCGTCATGTTCCGCCAACTCTCCATCTTCCAGCGCCTGGCCATCTTGGTTGCGGCGCTGCTGTCCGTTCCCATCCTGGTTGGCCTGTATGGCCTGCATACCCAGGACGGCATCCTCGGCGACTTCGCCACCACCTACAACGACCGCGTGGTCTGCCTGAAACAACTGAAAATCGTAGGCGACGGCTACGCTGTCGGCATCGTCGACAACGCGCACAAACTGCGTAATCGCAGCCAGACCGCCAGCACCTTCCTCACCAACCTGAAGCAGGCCCAAACCGATGTCAAAAAGCAGTGGGGAGACTACCGCGCCACCTATCTGACGCCGGAGGAAAAACAGCTGGCCGATCAGACGGATCAGGCCATGGCCGTGGCCGACCGCAGCGTCGAGAAATTGCGGCAGATGGTTGAGCGCGGCGACGAAGCCGCGCTGCAGAACTATGTGGAACATGATATGTATCCGGCGCTGGATCCGGTAGCGCAGCGCATTTCCGCCCTGGTGGACCTGCAGCTGCGCGTCGCCGCCGAGGAATTCGCCTCGGCGCAACAGCGCGCCGCCAGCAGCCGGCTGGTCAACATCGCTTTGATCGTAGCCGGCGTGCTGCTGGGCCTGCTGCTGGCCCAGACCATCGTGCGCGGCCTGCTGGCCGAGCTGGGCGGCGAACCGCGCGACGTGGTGGCGCTGGCCGGCCGCGTCGCCCAAGGCGATCTGAGCCAAAAACTGCCGGTGAAGAATGGAGACCAATCCAGCATCGTCGCCTCGATGGCGCTGATGCAGAGCGCCTTGATCCAGCTGGTGCGCAATATGCAGGACATCACGCTGCGGCTGACCAATAGCGCGACCGAGCTGGCCGCGGCGTCGGAACAGGTGGCCAGCAGCGCCGAGGAGCAAACCCGCGCCGCTTCTTCGATGTCGGCCTCAGTGGAGCAGCTGTCGGTCAGCATCAGCTCGGTCAGCGACAACACCTCCGACGTGGCCAAGGATTCGGTATCCAGCGGCGAACTGGCGCGCAAGGGCGAGAGCATCATCAACGAAACGCTGCAAACCATGACCCATGTCGCCGAACAGGCGCGGTCAGCGCAGCAGCAAGCCGACCTGTTGGGCAGCCGTTCGCACGAAATCGCCAGCGTCATCCAGGTCATACGCGACGTGGCGGAGCAAACCAATCTGCTGGCGCTGAACGCGGCGATCGAGGCCGCGCGGGCCGGCGAACAGGGCCGCGGCTTTGCGGTGGTGGCGGACGAAGTGCGCAAGCTGTCGGAACGCACCTCGCATTCCACCACGGAAATCAGCGGCAGCATCCGCGACATGCTGGATTGCAGCCAGCACGTGGTGGACAACATCCATAGTACGGTGGAACGAATGGAAGCCGGATTAGGCCAGGCCGAACGCGCCCGCGAGGCCATCTCCGGCATCACCGGCAACGCGGAGCGGGTGAAACAGTCGCTGTCCGGCATTGCCATCTCCTTGAACGAACAGCAACAAGCCGGCACGGCCATTGCCGGCAATGTGGAACAGGTGGCGCAAATGTCCGAGGAAACCAGCACCGCCGCGATGCAGACGGCGAATGCCGCCAGTCAGGTCGAGCAGATGGCCGTCGCGCTGCAATCCGCGATCAGCCATTTCCGCCTGCCGGCTGGCGGTCTGGCTGCGGCCGGCGAACCCGCCTTGCAAGCCGCCGCCTCTCCCGCCGCCTGGCAAACCTGATCCACTGGCAGCGTGAGCCGCCGCTCTTAATCATTACGCGAGTCAAGATGGCGAACAGCAGTTCGCCATCTTTTTTTGTGCGCCGCACAAAAAATGTGAACTCTGATTTCGTTCGTTTTCGAAAACAAATTGGTATTAAAGTGGATATTTAACGACAATCTTTAATTATTTGTTTCGCATATGAATGGAAATTGCTTTTAAAGATTAAACACTCTCAATTTATTTTATTTTTCGTGCCATAACTCTAGTCAATTCATGACTTTAATCATAAGATGCATATTGCATGGCAACATTGCAACAGCATTACAGGCGATTTCCATTGGAATAGTCTCATACCAATTGAAGACCACTATAAGACCAGATAATTTGCCTCCAGGATTTCCACATATGGATTCCGCAACTGGACCTGGAGTTAAGAAAAATGCATACGCAACGCTCACTTCTCTTGGCAGTACTGGCTGCGTTCACCGGCGTCGCCCTGGCGGCGGAAGAGCCGGCCGTTCCCCCGGCAAGCGATGGCCCCGCACTGAAAGGTACGGCGCAGGCTATTCCCCCCAGCGATGTCTACGATCTGCTGACCAAATCGGAAACCACCTTCAGCGCGCTGTACTACGGCCGTGACCGGCAGGAAAAGCAGCCGAATAACAGCAACGCCGGCGATATCCGGGTCAATGCGCTGAACCTGGGTCTGAATTTCAAATCCGGCTACGCCTGGGACAAGCTGGGCTTCGACGCCGCGGCGCATAGCTCGATCCGCCTGACCAAGGGCATCGGCTTTTCCGAAGTGCTGTACCACGACTACAACGACATGAGCGACCCGGCGGAGGGCGGCGGCGGCAGGGACAAGAGCGATGCGGTGCTGAGCCAGGCGGCGGTCAAATTCCGCCAGAACCCGGATGGCCAAGGCCTGTCCTTCCGCGCCGGCTACACCCCGATCAGCATCGGCACCATGGGCACCTCCGGCGGCCTGCAGTCTCACGCCTATCGCGGTTTTGAAGGCAAATACAAGATCGGCGATTTCGAGCTGGGCTACGGCTGGGCCGATCAGTTCCGCAATGAGTGGGACTACCGCTTCCGCGACATGACCAACTCCTGGGAACAGGGCCGCAGCAACGGCAGCACTGCCAAGAAAGTCGATTACGTCAACAGCGTGGGCTTGCGCTACGCCCCGGAAAACGCCTTCATCGACATCGGCTTCGGCGAAGGCAAGGACTACCGCCGCACCGCCCAGATTGCCGGCTCCTACACCTGGAAACTCTCCGGGGGCGACACGCTGACCGGCGTCGCCTACTACTTCCAGGGCAAGGACGAATCGCAGCTGGGCATGAAGAATTCGCAAACCGCCTGGCACAGCAGCGCCAGCGTGACCTACACCACCGACGGCCTGTCGCTGATGGGCGGACTCGGCAAGAGCCGCAACCCGGATGGCGGCGAAGTGAACTTCCGCATGACACCGTACGGCAACAGCGACAACCGCAACTTCATCCAGACCTGGGGCCAGGACGACGACTTCGTCTGGGACGGCACCCAAGTGCTGAAGCTGGGCGTGAACTACGACCTCGCCAAATCCGGCCTGCCCGGCTTCACGGTTGGCGCCAGCGCCAACTACGCCACCGGCCTGAAGAACCCGAACGGCGCAGCGGACAGCAAGGCGCACGAAATCGACCTGAGCGCCGGCTACACCGTGCAAAGCGGCTGGCTCAAGGGCGCCAGCATCGGCGTCTACCCGGCCTGGTACCGCTCCGGCGACTTCTACGGCAAGAAGGACCGCAACGACGTGAAAGTGATCGCTTCCTACAGCAAGACCTTCTGATGAAACCCATGGCCGGCGCACCCATGCCGGCCGCTTCGCCCACTCAGTATCGTTAGGCGAAGCCACCAAGGAGAAAACCAATCATGAAGCTGAAGACCCTGAGCCTGTCCCTGCTGATCGCCGCGTCCGCCGCCATCCCGCTGGCCGCCCATGCCGCCGACAAGCCGGTGCTGGAAGTGTGGACCATGAGCCTGTCGCCTAAGTTTGACGGCTATTTCAAGAACCTGGTGGCCCAGTACAACGCCCAGCACCCGAATGTGGAAGTCAAGTGGACCGATTATCCCTGGGACGTGATTCAGGCCAAGTTCACAGCCGCCGTCGGCGCCGGCAAACCGCCGGCCCTGGTCAATCTGAACGTGCCCTGGGCCTACGATTACCAGCAGGAAGGCCTGATCCAGCCGCTGGACGGCCTTATCGACAAGAGCCAATACGTGGCCGGCGCGCTGAAGGATGTCACCTTCAACGGCAAGGTTTACGCCTTCCCGCATTACAACGGCGCCAACGTCATCGCCTACAACGCCGAGCTGTTCAAGAAAGCCGGCCTGGATCCGAACCAGCCGCCCAAGTCGTTTGACCAGGAGCTGCAATACGCCAAGACCATCAAGGCCAAGACCGGCGTGGCCGGCTTCGCCCCGACCCTGGGCCCGACCAAGATCGAAGCCCTGCTGATGCAAAACGGCCTGGACGTGGTCAAGGACGGCAAGCCGGCCTTCAACAGCCCGGCCCATGTGGCCTTCGTCAAGAAACTGGCCGACGCCTACAAGGCCGGTGCGCTGCTCAAGGACAACCTGTTTTCCCAGGACAACTTCCAGGTGGCGATGGCGGCATATAACGGCGGCCGTCTGGCGATGCTGGAATCGACGCCGACCACGTTGACCCGCGTGCGCGACGAAGCACCCAAGCTTTATGTCCATACCCGCGTCGCCCCGGCGCCGCTGGGGCCCACCGGCATCGCCGCCGGCGGCTGGATGTTCAACTTCGCCGTGGCGCGCAATGTGGACAAGGCACTGTTGCCGGAAATCGGCAAGTTCGGCAACTACCTGACCAATGCGCAAAACCAGCTGGCCTTCGCCAAGCTGGCCGGCACCTTGCCCACCGCGCGCCAGGCCGCCGCCGACCCGCACTTCCAGAAAGTGGCCGACAACGCCGGCGCGGCCGAGCGCGCCGTGAGCATCGCCGCCGCCAATCTGGACAAGACGCGCACCCTGTTCCTGTCGGTGAAGAACGCCGACGTGCTGTCGGCCAAGCTGTCGGCCGCGGTGGAGAAAGCCGTGACCGGCCGCCAGGACGCCAAGGCCGCGCTGGACGAAGCCGCCGCCTACTGGGCCAGCAAGCTGTAAGCCTCCCGCAGCGCCCCATCCGCCGCGCGCAACCGGCGGATGGGCGTTTTCGCCACCCCACCGGGAGTATGAGCAATGCGCAATCACCGCAAGACCACCCTGCAAGCCTATCTGTTCCTGGCGCCAGCTCTGTTGCTGCTGCTGGTGTTTTCGTTCTGGCCGGTGGGCTTCGGCTCCTTTCTCGCCTTCACCCGCTATAACCTGATCGATGCGCCGCAATGGGTGGGCTGGGACAATTTCCGCGACCTGTTCGGCGACGAGCTGTTCCTGTCGGCGCTGAAGAATTCGGCGCTGTATCTGGTGGTGGTGCCGGTCATCCAGCTCTTGGCCATCCTGCTGGCGGTGCTGGTCAACAACAATCTGCCCGGCATCAAGCTGTTCCGCGCCGCCTACTATCTGCCCGTGGTCACCTCGGTGTCGGTGATCGGCATCATCTGGAATTTCATGTACACCGAGGACGGCGTGCTCAACGCCGTGCTGCGCTGGCTGCATCTGATCAATGACCCAGTGGGCTGGCTCAGCGACGACCATATCGCGCTGTTCGCGGTGATGTTCATCACCGTCTGGCGCGGCATAGGCTGGTACATGGTGCTGTACCTGGCCGGCCTGCAGTCCATTCCGGCTGACGTGCACGAGGCCGCGCAACTGGACGGCGCCGGCCGCTGGCAGCGCTTCTGGCGCATCACCGTGCCGCTATTGGCGCCCACCATCCTGCTGTGCTCGGTGATGTCGGTGCTGGCGGCGGTGAAAGCGTTTGAGGAAGTGCAGATCCTGACCAAGGGCGGGCCGATGCAGTCCACCTATACCGCGCTCTATTACGCCTACGAGTTCGGCATCAAGTCTCTGAACTTCGGCCGCGCCCTGGCCGCCAGCCTGGTGATGTCCGCGTTCTGCATCGTGCTGGCCTGGCTGAACTTCCGTTACCTGCAACCGCGAGACCGCTGAGGAGGCGCGATGACCCCCACCACTACTCTTCCGGCCGCCGCGCCGCGGCTGGACCGCCTGGGCAACCGCGCCTTGCATTACCTGGCGTTGAGCGCCATCGGCCTGATCACCGTCTATCCGTTCTGGTGGACGCTGGTGACGGCGCTGTCCGGCGACGGCGAGGTGTTCGCCTTTCCGCCGCCGCTGTTGCCGACGGCGCCGACGCTGGCCCACTTCGGCGAGGCCATCTCCAGCATCGACATCCTGGCCTTCTATCGCAACTCGCTGGCCATCACCGCGCTGACGGTGGCCGGCACGCTGCTGGTCAGCGCGCTGGCGGCCTACCCGCTGGCGCGGATGCGGTTTCCCGGCCGCCGGCTGGTGTTCGGCGCCATCCTGGCAACCATGATCCTGCCCAGCGAGGTCAACTTCCTGGTCAACTTCATCACCGTGTCCAAGCTGCAGCTGACCGACAGCTATAGCGGCGTGGTGTTGCCGACGCTGGCCGGCGCGGTGGGCATCTTCCTGATGAAACAGGCCTTCGAGGCAGTGCCGCAGGATCTGATCGACGCCGCCCGCGTCGACGGCGCGTCCGAATGGCAGATCTTCTGGCGCATCATGCTGCCTCTGGCGCGGCCGGCGCTGGCGGCGCTGACCATCCTCACCACGGTGTCGGCGTGGAACCAGTACATCTGGCCGTCCATCGTGATGTCCAGCCCGGACAAGTTTCCGCTGTCGGTCGGCGTGCTGTACCTGGCCGGCGCCTTCAGCTTCAAGACGCGGGTGGTGGCGGCCGGCGCGGTGCTGACCGTGCTGCCCATCCTGATCGTCTTCCTGTTCACCCAGCGCTATTTCCTGCGCGGATTCGACGGAGCGGTGAAATGACCCTGACCCCTGAACAACTGGATGCCCTGGCCGGCCGCTGCCTGATGGTGGATGTGGAAGGCCCGGTTTTGAGCGATGAAGAAGCGGCGCGGCTGCAGCGCATGCGCGTGCGCGCCGTCTGCCTGTTCCGCCGCAATGTGCCGGACGCCGCCGCCACCCGCCGCCTGGCGGCGGACCTCAAATGCGCGCTGGGCGACGACATCCTGATCGGCATCGACCAGGAAGGCGGCGGCGTGATGCGCACGCTGTTCCTGCCGCAGGCCCCGGCGGCGATGGCGCTGGCCGCCGCGGACGACGAAGCGCTGGCGCGCAAAGTCGGCGGCGCGGTGGCGCGCGGGCTGAAGAGCCTGGGCATCAACTGGAACTTCGCTCCGGTGCTGGACCTGAACAACAATCCGGCCAATCCGGTGATAGGCGAGCGATCCTTCGGGGCGGACCCAGCGCGTGCCGCCGCCCTGGCCCGCGCCTGGATGGAAGGCCATCTGGCCGAAGGCGTGGCCTGCTGCGTCAAGCACTTCCCCGGCCACGGCGACACCCATACCGACTCCCATCTGGACCTGCCGGTGGTGGATAAGCCGCAGGCCGAGCTGCGCGACTACGAACTGGCCCCGTTCAAGGCGCTGGCGCCGGACGCGCCGGCGCTGATGAGCGCCCACATCCGCTTCCCCGCGCTGGACGCCGAATGGCCGGCCACCCTGTCGCCGGCCATCCTCACCGGCCTGCTCAGACAGGAGCTGGGCTTCCAGGGCGTCGCCATCACCGACGCGCTGAACATGCGGGCGATACGCGAGCGCTGGGGCCAGGCTGCCGGCGCGGTGCAAACGCTGAAAGCCGGCGCCGACCTGGCGCTGGTGCTGCAATTCGCCGACGAAATGGATGCCAGTTTCGATGCGCTGCGCGCGGCGCTGCAAAGCGGCGATTTGGCCAACTCGCGGCTGGCCGAAGCGGCCGCGCGGGTGGACGCGCTGATCCGCCGCTACCCCAGCCGGAGCGACTACGACTACGCCGCCGAGCAACGCGCGGCCGACGAGGCCTTGTTCGCCGACGCCTGGCGCCGCGCGCTGACGGCGCATGGCGACGTTCCCACGCTGCCGGCCGGCCAGCGGCTGCGGCTGGTGGTGCAGGACCAGGCGCCGTCCGACGGCGTGTCCGAAGCCGGCCTGTCCGCCAACAAGCTGATCGCCGCGCTGTCACGCCGCCACGCGCTGGAAGTGGTGCGCTTCCCAGAGCGCGCCGCGCTCGACTGGTCCACCCTGCCGCGGGACGGCGTGTTCACCGTGCTGGCCTCCACCACGCGCGAACGCTACGGCAGGCGCGAACAGCAAAGCTGGAAGCCGGATTTGCATATGGCTTTATGGAACCCCTACGCCGCCGCCGACATCGCCGCGCCGGCGCTGATCAGCTACGGCTTCGCCGATGCCGCGCTGGAAGCCGCCAGCCGCTGCCTGGCCGGCGAGATCGCCGCCGTCGGCCGCCTGCCGGTGGAACTGGGCCAACCCTATCAGGAGCAATGAGATGTCCCGACTCTCGCTGAAACACATCCGCAAGGTGTACGACGACGGCAACGCCGTGATCCACGACGTCAGCCTGGATATCCGCGACGGCGAATTCATGGTTTTCGTCGGGCCATCCGGCTGCGGCAAGTCCACCATGATGCGCATGATCGCCGGCCTGGAAGACATCACGGCGGGCGAGCTGTGGATAGACGACAAATTGGCCAATGACGTCGAACCGGCCAAGCGCGGCCTGGCCATGGTGTTCCAGAGCTACGCGCTGTATCCGCACATGACGGTGCGCGAAAACATGGCCTTCAGCCTGAAGCTGGCGGGCAAAAGCAAGGCGGAGATCGACGCCGCCGTGCATCGCGCCGCGCTGACGCTGCAGATCGAACACCTGCTGGAGCGCAAGCCCAAGGCCCTGTCCGGCGGCCAACGCCAGCGCGTGGCCATCGGCCGCGCCATTGTCAGGAAGCCCGGCGTGTTCCTGTTCGACGAACCCTTGTCCAACCTGGACGCCGCGCTCAGAGTGCAGATGCGCATCGAGCTGGCGCGGCTGCACCAGGAACTGGGCAGCACCATGATCTACGTCACCCACGACCAAGTCGAGGCGATGACGCTGGGCCACCGCATCGCGGTATTCAACGCCGGCCGCATCGAACAGGTGGGCAGCCCGCTGGAGCTGTACAACCGCCCGGCCAACCGCTTCGTCGCCGGCTTCCTCGGCTCGCCGAAGATGAACTTCATCCCGGCGCGCGCGCTGCAGCACACCCCCAGCGGCCTGCAGCTGCAACTGCCCGGCGACTACCGGCTAACCCTGCCGCTGAGCGACGCCGGCAGCGGCGAACTGGCGCTGGGCGTGCGCGCCGAGCATCTGTACTTCGCCGAAACCGGCCTGCCGGTAACGGTGCAGCTGGTGGAGCACCTGGGCGACCAGCAGATCGTCTACCTGCGCGTGGAAGGCGCCGAGGAGCCGATCGCGCTGAAGCTGAGCGGCCACGAGACTGAGCCGGCGCCGGGCAGCCTGCGTTTCGTGCAGCCGGATCCGCGCCATTGCCATGTGTTCGACGGCCAGGGAGCCGCCTTGCCGCGACTGGCGCCAGCCGATCAGAAAGAAACCGCGCTGGCCATGTGAAATATCGGGCGAGGAGAAGTCCCTCTTCGCCCTTATCCACAGCTTCCCGCGCTTTCAAGACTTATCCACAACTCTGTCATCGCCGCCTTGCCTCCTGTACCTCACTCAAGTTCGCCGGTGAAAGGCCTTCTCCTCTCGTGCAAGAGTGGCCAGAGGGAAAGGCGCGTCTCGCTCGCCCCTGCAGCCGCGCGGCTAAGCCCTTATCCACAACCGAAAAGAAATGGTGGATTTATCCACAGCAACGGCTCGCGTGGGAAAATAGTGAAAAACCTTTGATTTAGCTAAGTAAATATTCGTAAGACATCGCGAACTGCCCTACAACTAGAGCAAGATTCCTTCTAGCACGGAGGTTCTCCATGAACCGCCAATCCTCTCTGGCCGGGCAGCTGGCTGCCATTGTCGGACTCGCCATCGCCATCCTGCTGCTCGCCGCGATCTTTTCGCTGTCGCAACTATGGGGCAGCATCCGTACCTTCCGCGACCAGGTGGCTCAGGACCAAAGCAGCGTGCAGCAGGTGCTGACCATGCAGGTGGACTTCAAGAAACAGGTGCAGGAGTGGAAGGACACGCTACTGCGCGGGCAGGACCCGGCCAAGCTGGCCAAGTACTGGGGCAATTTTCAGAAGAAGGAAAACCAGGTGCGGGATGAGGGCAATGCGTTGGCCGCTTCGGTGCCCGACCCGCAAGCGCGGCAACTGCTGCAACAATTCGTCGCCGCCCACCAGAAAATGGGCGAGGACTACCGGCGCGGGCTGGATGCCTATAAGCAAGCCGGCGCCGATTTCAAGGTGGGCGACAAGCAGGTGGCTGGCATGGACCGTCCGCCGACCGAGCTGCTGACCCAGGCCAGCGATTTCTTGGCCAAGCGCGCGCAAAGCAATGCCGAGTCCGCCGTGGCCAGCGCCAACGCCGCGCTGTGGCGAGTGGCCATCGTCATGGCTGTCGCCACCGTCTTGGGCCTGGCCCTGTTCCTGTACTACGTCAACCGCGCCATCGTTTCCCGCGCCCGGCGGCTGGTTGAAGACCTGACCCGTCTGGCAGAGGGCGACTTCACCCGGCCGTTCCAGCCAGGCCGCATGGATGAGATCGGCCAGATCGCCGCCTGCAGCGAAACGGTGCGCACCCATCTGGGCGCGCTGATCGCGGAGCTGATCAACGCCGCCAAACAGGTCGGCGACACCAGCCAGGAGCTGGGCCGCTCCGCCCGCGCGCTGGCCAGCGGCGCCGAGACGCAGAACGACGCCATCGCCAGCAACGCCGCCTCGCTGGAGCAAATGGCCACCAGCATAGACACCATCGCCGAACAAACCGTGCGCATCAGCGAGGACTCCCACACCAGCGCGCAGAAAACCCGCAGCGGGCTGGAAGAAGTGGCGCACCTGCGCCGTCAGACGACGACGATAGACACAGTGATGGGCCAGGTGGACCAAGCCTCGCAGGCCTTCCGCGACAGCACCGAGGCCATTGGCCACCTGACCGGGCAGATACGCGACATCGCCGAGCAGACCAATCTATTGGCGCTGAATGCGGCCATTGAGGCGGCGCGCGCCGGAGAAACCGGCCGCGGCTTCGCCGTGGTGGCGGACGAGGTGCGCAAATTGGCGGAAAACTCGGCCAAGGCCGCCAGCGAAATCAAGATGGTGACCGAACGCCTGAACCAGAACGCCCACTCGGTGGGCGCGACGGTGCAGAGCGGCATCGACGCCACGCGGCAGAGCCGCAGCACGATGGAGACTGTGATCGCCAATCTGCAGGCCGCCAACGACAGCGTGCAGGAAGCCAGCGGCGGCGTCGGCCAGATCCGCGACGCCATTTCCGAACAGAAAAGCGTCTGCAACAGCATCGCGGGCAGCTTCGAAACCGTGTCGCAGATGGTGGCCGACAATACCGAGGCCGCCAGCGAACTGCATGGCGCGGTGCTCAGCCTGAACGAACTGGCCGAACACATGCGGCAAATGGTGGAAAAATTCCGCCTGTAGGGCGGAGGCCGGGTGTTCCGCCAACCACGGCGGATCGCCCCTGCGGGGCGTCCGCCCTACCTCTCAAACACGGGATGGTCGGCATCCAGCCGGAAACGGATCAGCGAGCCGGCATGCGGCGCCAGCTCGCGCGCCAGCCAGTCCATGCCGGCCGCGCCGGACGGGAAGCCGGCATCCGGGCGTTCGCTGACGAACACCACATTGCGGCTGGCTTCGTCTAGCTTGAAGTGATCGGATTCCAGCCAGTTCAAGCAGCGACACACCACTTCGCCGTCCCCGTTAAGCCATGCCGCTTCGTTTGGCTGCGGCTGTTCGGCTTCCATTTTGCCCAGCGGCAAAAAGCTTTCGTCGCCGCGCGCCAGAGCCAGCCGCAATTCGCCGCCGAGCTTGTCGATGTCCTCGCCGCCAAACGGCGCCAGGCTCTGCAAAGAGGCCTGGTTGTACAGGTCCACCAGCGGCAGGATGCGGCGCAGCTTGTCTTTTTGCGCGGCCTTGACCAGATATTCCAGCGAGCAGCGCGCCTTCTTGTCGCCCGGCAACCCACGGTACAAGGCCTTCCAGCGCTGCAGCAGCGCATCCAGATCGATGTCCGGCTCCGGCAAGGCCAGCACGGCGGCTGGCAGCGCCGCCTGGTTCACGCCCAGCGCCAGCAAACCCTCCACCTCCATTCCCGGCAACCGTCCCAACACAGCCTGGCTCAACGCGACGCGCATTTCGCTCTCCCTTTTCGCTATCGATGGCTCATGCTAGCCAAACGCCGGCGCAGCGGGAAACGAAAGCTTTTAATGGGGCATAAGCCTGCCGCGCCGCCATGCAAAACAGCCCGGAGGAACCGGGCTGTTGTCAGGACGAATCAGGGCGGTCAGGCGCTCAAGGCTTCGCGCGAGGATTGCGAGCGGGCGGCCAGCCAGGCGTCGATCACCCTGGCGGCATAAGCCGGCAGATGCAATTTCAGCTTGGAGCGGCGCCACAGGATGTCCTCGCTGCGCGTCGCCCATTCGGCGTCCACCAGATACTGCAGCTCGGCTTCATACAGGCCCGGCAGGATTTCCGCACCCAGGTCGGCCAGAGTATTCGCCTGGCCGATCAGCTTGGCCACGCGCGTGCCGTAGGCGCGGGCCCAGCGCTCGGCCAGTTCCGCCGGCAGCCACGGGTGGCGCTGCGTCAAATCGCCCAGGAAGCGGCCGAAGTCGGCGCCCGGCATATCTCCGCCCGGCAGCGGCGCGTCGGCGGTCCAGGTGGCCTGGTGGTTGCCGAGCAAGGGCGCGAGCTTGTCCACAGCCTCTTCCGCCAGCTTGCGGAAAGTGGTGATCTTGCCGCCGAAGACCGACAGCAGCGGCGCGCCTTGGGTATCCATTTCCAGCGCGTAATCGCGGGTGACGCTGGAAGCGTTGTCCGAGGCGTCGTCCAGCAGCGGGCGCACGCCGGAATAGGTGGACAGCACATCGGCCGACGAGATCTGGCTGTGGAAATAGCGGTTGCTCATTTCGCACAGATAGCCGATTTCGTTGTCGTCTATCGCCACCTGGCCCGGATCACCCTGGTATTCGACGTCGGTGGTGCCGATCAGGGTGAATTCCTGCTCATACGGAATGGCGAAGATGATGCGCTTGTCCGGGTTCTGGAAGATGTAGGCGAACGGGTGGTCGAAAATTTTCTTGACCACGATGTGGCTGCCCTTGACCAGGCGGATGGACTTGCTGGACGGCATGGCCAGCTTGTCTTCGATCAGGCTCTGCACCCACGGGCCGGCGGCGTTGACCAGCGCGCGCGAACGCACTTCGAAGCGGCCGCCGTCCTCGCGCTGCAGCGTGGTCAGCCAGTGTTCGCCGTCGCGGCGCGCCGCCACGCAGGCGGTGCGGGTGTAGACCTGGGCGCCGCGCTCGGCCGCGTCCATCACATTCAGCACCACCAGCCGCGCGTCCTGCACCCAGCCGTCGGAATAGACGAAACCGCGCTTGAAGGCGTCCTTCAGCGGCGCGCCGGATGGATGCTTGGCGAAGCTGACGGTTTTCGAACCGGGCAACACTTCACGCTTGGCCAGATGGTCGTACAGGAACAGGCCGCAACGTATCATCCATTCCGGACGCTGATCGCGCGCATGCGGCATGACAAAGCGCAGCGGCCAGATGATGTGCGGCGCCGCTTTCAGCAGCACTTCGCGCTCCTGCAGCGCCTTGCGCACCAGGCCGAACTCGTAATATTCCAGATAGCGCAGGCCGCCGTGTATCAGCTTGGTGCTGGCCGAGGAGGTGTGCGAGGCCAGATCGTCCTTTTCGCACAGCGCCACCGACAGGCCGCGGCCAGCCGCGTCGCGCGCGATGCCGGCGCCATTGATGCCGCCGCCGATCACCATCAAGTCGTATACCTTCATTTGCCCGATCCTTGCTTATTCCGTCCCCGTCATTCTATCCACAATAGCTAACAAGGAACACAAATAAAACATTTTTCGTTCGTTATTTTTCGTTTTTGCCACAGATGCCGCAGATTCGCGGCAGGAAAGCCGGAAATGGCGAAGGAAAGCGAGAGACAACTGCTTACGTAGGAAGGGATTTTTCCGAATTACAGCGCAGGCGAGAGAAACGAACAAAAAAGGAAAACGGCGCGCCGGGAGCGCGCCGTCGCGCTTATTACAGGGTATAAGCCAGCGCCGCCAGCGTGCCGCCCAACAGCGAGCCGACCACCGGCACCCAGGCATAGCCCCAGTCGCTGTCTCGCTTGCCCGGAATCGGCAGGATGGCGTGCATGATGCGCGGCGCCAGATCGCGCGCCGGGCTCATGGCGTAGCCGGTGGTGCCGCCCAGCGACACGCCGATGCCCAGCACCAGCAGGGCCACCGGCAGCGCCTCGATCGCGCCCAGCGACATTTTCGGCCCTACCATGGACAGGATGGCGAACACCAGCACGAAGGTGGCGACGATCTCGGACACCAGATTGCCCGGCAGGCTGCGGATGGCCGGGCCGGTGCAGAAGGTGGCCAGCTTGGTATCGGCGCAATCGGTGGTTTCATAGTGCTTGCGGTAGATCAGCCACATCAGGCCGGCGCCGGCCATGCCGCCCAGCATCTGCGCCGCCACATAACCCGGCACCTTGTCCCACGGGAACTTGCCGGCCACCGCCAGCGCCACCGATACCGCCGGGTTCAGGTGCGCGCCGCTGATCGCGGCCACGCTGAACACGCCGACGAACACCGCCATCGCCCAGCCGAAGGCCACCACGATCAGGCCGCTGTTATGGCCCTTGGTGTTCTTCAGCAGCACATTGGCCACCACGCCGTTGCCCAGCAGCACCAACAAGGCGGTGCCGATGAATTCGCCCATCAAAGGATTCATGATTGTCTCTTTCCAACTTTATCTAGGGATGCCCGCCGCGCGCGGCGGCGGGTCTTACGGAAGATCAAGCCTGGTCGTCGGCCCACACCTTGGCGGCGTTGACCGCGCGCTGCCAGCCCTTGACGTTGCCGGCCACTTCAGCGGCGGCCATCTCCGGCTTGAAGCGGCGATCCAGCTGCCACTGGCCCAGCACGTCGTCCAGGTTTTTCCAGTAGCCGACAGCCAGGCCGGCCAGGTAGGCGGCGCCCAGCGCGGTGGTTTCGGTGATCTTGGGGCGCACCACATCCACGTTCAGGATGTCGGACTGAAACTGCATCAGCAGTTCGTTGACGGTGGCGCCGCCGTCCACGCGCAGTTCGGCGATGCTCATCTTGGCGTCGGCTTCCATGGCCTTCAGCACGTCGCGGGTCTGGTAGGCGATGCTGTCCAGCGCGGCGCGGGCGATGTGGGCGGCCTTGGTGCCCAGGGTGGCGCCGACGATGGTGCCGCGGGCGTTGGCGTTCCAGTGCGGCGCGCCCAGGCCGGCGAAGGCCGGCACCAGATACACGCCGTCGCTGTTTGGCACTTCCTGCGCCAGCGGGCCGACATCGGCCGAGTGGCGGATGATGCCCAGGCCGTCGCGCAGCCATTTGACCACGGCGCCGCCGATGAAGATGGAGCCTTCCAGCGCGTACTGCACCTTGCCGTCCACTTTCCAGGCGATGGTAGTCAGCAGGTTGTTCGACGATTCGATCGGCTTGTCGCCGGTATTCAGCATCATGAAGCAGCCGGTGCCGTAGGTGTTCTTCACCATGCCCGGCGTGGTGCATTGCTGGCCGAACAGAGCGGCTTGCTGGTCGCCGGCCACGCCGGCGATCGGGATTTCCACGCCCAGATGCGCGGCATGGGTATGGCCATATACTTCGCTGGAGCTCTTCACCTGCGGCAGCATGCTGGCCGGGATGCCCATGATGTCCAGCAGTCCGGCGTCCCATTCCAGGGTGTGGATGTTGTACAGCATGGTGCGCGAGGCGTTGGACACGTCGGTCACGTGCACCTTGCCGTGGGTGAAGTTCCAGATCAGCCAGCTGTCCACGGTGCCGAAGGCCAGCTTGCCTTCGCGGGCGCGTTCGCGGGCGCCCGGCACATTGTCCAGAATCCACTTGATCTTGCTGCCGGAGAAGTAGGCATCCACCAACAGGCCGGTCTTGCTGCGGATCAATTCGGAGAGGCCGCGCGACTTCAGTTCGTCGCAGAACTCGGCGGTGCGGCGGTCCTGCCACACAATGGCGTTGTACACCGGCTGACCGGTTTCGCGGTCCCACACAATGGTGGTTTCGCGCTGGTTGGTGATGCCGATGGCGGCGATGTTGCGACCATCAATGCCGGCCTTGGCCACGGCTTCGGCGGCCACGCCCACCTGGCCGCCCCAGATTTCCTGCGGATCATGTTCCACCCAGCCCGGTTGCGGGTAGATCTGGCGGAATTCCTTTTGCGCCAGCGACACGATGTCGCCGCTGCGGTTGAACAGGATGGCGCGGGAACTGGTGGTGCCCTGGTCCAAAGCCAGTACGTACTGATCGCTCATTGTGTCTTCTCCTGATTGCCGGTAAGGCGGCTTGGTTAACAGCCGGGGATGTCAACGTTGCGTTGTATGTTGCTTTTTTTGCTTATGACGTTCGTTTTATTTGCGAACAATTCTATGCCCGAACAGACGGTTGTCAATAATTCGGTAAAAAAAAATACACTTTTCGGCGAAATCCAGCGTGTCCGACAACAGGAAAATCATGGAAAACCATTTAATATCAAATAATTAAAAAATGTAGCGCAGCGCTACATTTTCACATCAAACAAGCCAGCCGCTGCAGATAGAATAAAAGACAGGCGTTTCCCATTTCTGCAAGCAAGGTCCGGATAAGACCCCACGCCCGGGAGAAGGGAAATCCACAAATCCCGCTTTGCAACAAGCATTTGCATGCGTTACAGACAAATCAGCGCAAAGGAAAAAATAAGAACATTATCGAAAATAAAGACTGCTAAATTTCCGCCATGCAAAGCCACAAAACGTTGTTTTATAATCGGAAACACACATTTACGTAGTTCTGACGCTACACGCCGCTTATGGCAGCATGAATGGCGTCGCCGGATGCCAAGAGTTGGACCCAGCGCAAAAAAACCGCCGCGCCGCTGTGGCATCATCCCCGTTGAGGCCTTGCCGTCCGCCCAGCGGACGCCCCTGCATTGCGACGTCCTGCCGCGCGCAGGGATTAAGCAGCGTCGGCCCACAACACGCAATCGCTCCTGATCAATCGGCCGGATGGGCCGCAAAGGACTGTCATGCTTCGCAACACCAAAATTCTCGCCACGCTGGGACCTTCCTCCAGCACTCCGGAACAAATCCTGGAATTGGCCCGCGCCGGGGTCAATATCTTCCGGCTCAATATGAGCCACGGCAGTCATGACGACCATCGCGCCCGTCTGCAGGCGATCCGCGCCGCCGAACAGGCGCTGGACAGGCCGCTGGGCGTAGTGGTGGACCTGCAGGGTCCCAAACTGCGCATCGGTAAGTTCCCGCAGGCCACGCCGGTAAAAACCGGCGATCGCTATGAATTCGTGCTGGATGAAGTGATGGGCGACGACAAGCGCGCCATGCTGCCGCACCCGGAGGCCTTCGCCGCGCTGCAGCCGGGCCACCGCATTCTGGTCAACGACGGCAAGCTGGCGTTCCACGTGGAACATGTGGAACCGCGCCGCATCGTCACCCGCGTGGAAGTCGGCGGCGAACTGTCCAGCAACAAGGGCTTCAACCTGCCGCACACCGTGCTGCCGCTGTCGGTGATCACCGAAAAAGACCGCAAGGACGCCGAATTCGCGCTGGCGGAAGGCGCGGACTGGCTGGCCATGTCCTTCGTGCAAACCGGCGCCGACGTCAAGGAACTGCGCAACATCGTCGGCAAGCGCGTCGGCATCATTTCCAAGATCGAAAAACCGTCCGCGGTGGATGATCTGGACGCCATCGCCACGCTGTCCGACGCCGTCATGGTGGCGCGCGGCGACCTGGGTGTGGAGCTGCCGCCGGAAGACGTGCCGGTGGTGCAGCGCAAGATCGTGCATCAGTGCCGCCACCTGGGCCGCCCGGTCATCGTCGCCACCCAGATGCTGGAATCGATGATCACCGCGCCGACGCCGACGCGCGCCGAAGCCAACGACGTGGCCACTGCCGTGTACGAAGGCGCGGACGCGGTGATGCTGTCGGCCGAAACCGCCGCCGGACAATATCCTCTGGAAGCGGTGCAGATCATGGACCGCATCATCCGCCGCGTGGAAAGCGCCCCGGATTACCGCAAGGTGATGGCGCTGGACTACAGCGCGGCCGACGAGCCGGATCGCACCGACGCCATTGCCGCCTGTGTGCGCAAGGTGGCCACGCTGCTGCCGGTCACCGTGTCGGTGGCCTTCACCACCAGCGGCTCCACCTGCATCTATCTGGCGCGCGAACGCCCGTCCACGCCGATTCTCGGCATCTCGCCGAATCTGGCCACCGCGCGCCGCCTGTCGCTGGTATGGGGCGTGGTGGCCTACCATGGCCCGGACGCGGAAAACCTGGAAGACATGGTGGTGAAGACCACCTTCTGCGCCACCAAGCTGGGCCTGGCCCAACAGGGCAAGCCCATGGTGATCATCGCCGGCGTGCCTTTCGGCACCCCCGGCTCCACCAATCTGCTGCGCATCGTCTACCCGTAAACGCCAGCGGCGTAGAAAAGCAAAACGGAACTCGCGGGTTCCGTTTTTTCATGCGCGGCCCTACGACCGCTTCGTTGCGGCCGCTGCCGATACTATGCTGATACGGTAGCGATTCGTTCGGAACGTTAACGATGCAGCGGCAATCCTTTCACGCATTCCTCGCCATCGTGTTGTTGGCTATCTCGTGCTCCACCCCGGCCAGCGAAGGATCTGGTCTGGTCATCAATTTCGATGCCAGCAACCCGCCGCTGATGTATGCGGCCAAACAAGGGCCGGCAGGGCTTTACCCGGCTTTGATTTCCAAGGCGTGCGAACGCGCGGGCATCGCCGTCACGCTGCGCGCGGGCTCATGGCGTTTTGCCCTGCAGGAACTGCGCGACGGCCGAGCCGCCGCCGGCGGCATCATCAAGACAGCCAGCCGCGAAAAACAGTTCGACTTCAGCCAGCCCATCTTTCAGGAACGCGTGGTCATGGCCTATCCGGCGCAAGCGCCGCGCTATCACAGCCTGGAAGATCTGTTCGGCAAACGCGTGGGCGTGATTGCAGGCTGGAGCTACGGTGACGCTTTCGACCTGGCGCGCAAAGAGGGCAAGCTGCTGGCATTCGACAGCGACAGCGACGCGCAAAACCTGCGCCAACTCAAACTGGGCAGGCTCGATGTGGTGCTGGGCATACGCGAATCGCTGCAACTGGTGCTGCGCGAGGGCGGCTATCAGGATGTGACGCTGACGCAGGAGGCGCTGGTCAGCAATCTCTCTTATCTCGCCATCAACAAGACCTCGCCGCAACAAGCGCTGCTTGCGCGTTTCAATCAGGCGCTGGAAGCCATGCGCAAGGACGGCAGCTACGAGGCTATCGTGCGCGAGGTCTTAACCGGCAAGCCGGCTGCGCCGTGATCGCTCTGATCCTGCCTCCTCAAAAACTATAAGTACCCACTTCGATCAGATTGCCGTCCGGGTCGTTGAAATACACCGAGGTGATGGGTCCCATCGCGCCGCTGCGCGTCACCGGCCCTTCCACAATATCCACCCCCTCCTGCTTCAGATGCGCGATCACGTCGGTCAGCGGCACGGATGCGATCAGGCACAGATCGCCGCAGCCGATGGCGGCATGGTTGCGCGTCTCCTGGCCCAGGGTCTGCAAATTGATCTTCTGGTTGCCGAAACGCAGCGCGCGGCGGCCGTTGCCGAAACTCACCTCCTCCAGCTTCAACGCGCGCTGGTAGAAAGCCACGGCGGTTTCGACGTCGCGCACCGTCAGGACAAGGTGGTCGATATGGCTGATCATGCTGGCGCTCCAAAACAATAGGGCTGTCCACACTGCCACAAAGCTGACGCCATGTCATGCCAAACGCATCACCAAAAGACTGTGACGGCCGGGCCTGATATAGTCGTCGTTCCCACTTTCCCATGCCTAGCCCATGACACATCACCTGTCGCTGCAGCAAGCCCGCCACCTGCAACTGGCCGCCCAGGGCCTGCTGTCCGCGCCACGGCGCAAGGCAACCCAAGCGGATGTGCTGGCCGCCATCCGCCGCATGGCGCTGTTGCAGATCGACACCATCAGCGTGGTGGCGCGCAGCCCTTACCTGGTGCTGTACAGCCGCGTCGGCGCCTACGATCCGTCCTGGCTGGACCAGTTGCTGGCCGAAGGGGCCTTGTTCGAATACTGGGCGCATGAGGCCTGCTTCGTGCCCGCGGAAGACTATGGCCTGATGCGTCACCGCATGCTCGACACCACATGGATGGGATGGAAGTATTCGCAGCGCTGGTACGAACAGCACCGCGCGGCAATCGAAGCCATCGTTGAGCATATCCGCGAACACGGCCCGGTGCGCTCGGCCGATTTCGAACGTAAAAACGGCAAGGGCAACGGCTGGTGGGACTGGAAGCCGGAAAAGCGCCATCTGGAAACGCTATTCACCCTAGGCCGGCTGATGGTGAAGGAGCGGCGCGCCTTCCAGCGCGTCTATGATTTGGCGGAACGGGTAAGGCCGGACTGGGACGACGCGCGCGACCTGCCCACGCCGGAAAAGATGCGGTTGGAACAAGTGCGCAACAGCTGCCGCGCCCTGGGCATCGTCAAGGCCGGCTGGGTGGCCGATTACTACCGGCTCAAGCGCGCGCCGTATGGCGAGCTGCTGCGCGGCCTGGCAGACAAGGGCGAGCTGATCCCCGTGAAAGTGGAAGGTTGGAGCCACGACGCCTTCGTCCACGCCAGCCTGGCCGCCGAGCTGGAGCAGGCGGCGGCGGGCACGCTGAACAGCGGCAACACCGCCATTCTGTCGCCGTTCGACCCGCTGGTGTGGGACCGCAAGCGCGCGCTGGAGCTGTTCGACTTCGATTACAAGATCGAGTGCTACACGCCGGCCCCCAAGCGCAAGTACGGCTACTTCAGCTTGCCGATTCTCCATCGCGGCAAGCTGGTGGGCCGGCTGGACGCCAAGGCTCACCGCGCACAGGGCGTGTTCGAGGTGAAGTCGCTGCACCTGGAGCCCGGCGTGCGCGTCAGCCAGCGGCTGAGCGATGAGCTCAAACGCGCGCTGAGCCGGATGGCCGATTGGCACGGCACGCCGCGGCTGGCGATAGGCCAGGCGCCGGATGGCTTGGCAGAGCGGCTGGCCGGCTGAAGATCATTCCGCGTTGGCATACCAGCCGTGGACGCCGGCCGGCCGCTCGTCCCACAGCAGCAGCTCGTTGTACTGCAGCTGCGGCGTGATATCGGTGTAATTCGGAATATCGCCCATGATGCGCGCCGCCGCCGGAGCGAAGGCTTGCTGAAACGCCTCAACCGAATCAAACACCAGCAGGGCCTGCGCCACATAAGCTGCCGGGCTGCCCGGCTCCATGCCGGCCACACCACGCTCCACCCGCACGCCCTTTAAGGCCGGACCGAGCAACTGCTGCACCAGGGGAATGTGGCGCTGCAGGTAGTAGTCGAAATCGAAACGCGCGCCGGCGCGTTGCGGATAGAGGACGCTGACAGTCATCATGACGGGCTCCATATCGTTAGCACACACGACAAGTTAAACCCAAACCGCTGCATTTCCAATGTCATTTAGCGAAAACTGCCTCATTGGCCGGAACTTGCCCCCCGTCCAACCGCTCTGTAACAACATTCCATTGTGTAGGACAACACCATGCGCACCGTGATAATCGCCGCCAGCAGCGCCTTGATTCTGGCTGGCTGCAACCAGCAACAAACCAGCCAGTTGCAACAAGCTGCCTCCGCCGCCATCGGCAGCGTGCATCAGAGCGTGGATGGCGCCAGCGCCCCCTTAGGCCAGCTGCAACAGCAAGCCAGCGCCGCCCTTGGGGTAGCCAAACAGGTGGGCGCCGCCGCCACCGTGCTCAACCCGGAACTGAAACAGCAAGTGGACAAGCTGAAGGAACAGGCCTCCGCGTTGAAAGGCGCGATCAAGCCGGCCGATTAGAGGCTGTTGACAAGATTTTGATGCGGCGCGGCAAGATATTTAGCTGCAATTTAGCCGCCGCGTCCTAGCATGGCTGCGTCACCCTCACACAACACGGGAGCGCACCGCCATGCAAACCTTGCCCGACATCTGCCAGATCAGCGACATCCTGCTGGACGTGGACATAGAAAACAAACGCCAATTGTTTGAATTCGCCGCCCGCCAGCTGGGCCAGCGCCACGCCCTGAACGCCCAGACTCTGGCCTCCGCGCTGCAGTTGCGCGAGCAATCCGGCAGCACCGGCCTGGGACATGGCCTGGCCTTGCCGCACGCCCGCATTTCCGGCCTGGCCGAAGCCCATGCGCTGTTTCTTCGCCTGAAGCAGGGCCTGGAGTTCGATGCCCCGGACCACGCGCCGGCGCACAGCTTTCTATTCCTGTTGCTGCCGCAGGATACGCGCCAGCCCCATCTGCAGCTGCTGGCCTCCATTGCCCGCATGTTCAGCGAACGGCCCTTCCACGAAGGGCTGGCGCGCAGCCACCATCCGCAGCAAGTGCGGCGCTTGTTCCAATTGTGGGCCGATCCGGACGCTGACAACGATCCGCATTTCCTGCTCGACAGCAACCGCTACTTCCTGGATGCCGAAGCCAGCTTGAGGCCAGACTACAGCATACGGCGCAAGGTCGTGGCCCGCTTCTAAAACGCCGGTTCTCCACAAAGCACCGGCAGCGAAACGGCGTTTGCTAAAATGAATCGGTTACCGCCCAATAGACTGCCATCGCCCTATGTCCGACTACCTGCTGATCATGGTTTCACTGGCTGTCGCCAGCATAGGTGTCATCACCTGGCAGCACAGCATCCGCGCCGATCTGGTGCGCGCCAGGCGGCGCTGGCTGCAGGCCTCGCTGCTGCTGGCTGTCGGCATGCTGGTGGAAGGAAGGCTGTTCGGCTGGGGCGCGCTGCAAAAAAGCATAGGCCCGGCCATCAGCAGCGCCGGCATCACCCTGCAATTGATGGTGATCGCCCGCCTGATCGGCAAGCGGCCGCCGGGCTGGCTATGGCTGGCGGTGGGCGCCTATGCCGGGCTGAACTATTGGATACCGTGGGACACGCTGCAATTGGCGCTGGATGCGGCGGAAATCCCTGTGCTATATCTGGCCGCCGCCTGGCTGTATCAGCAGGCGGAGCGTCAGATATGCCGCAACCGCTTCAGTCCCACCGCCCTGCTATTCCTGATCGGCGCGCTGCTGTACATCTGGCGCGACGGCGCCGACTTGTGGCGCCATCTCCATGGCCTGTCCATCCTGCCGCATCCACAAGATGGCGTGCATCATCTAGCGCTCACCGTCGCGGCAGCAGCCCAGGTCTGCGGCGCGGTGGGCTTTCTGAACATCGCCCTGCAGCGGCAGAACAGCCGGCTTCAGGACGCCGCCAATATCGACCCGCTCACCGCCGCCGGCAACCGCCGCGCGCTGCAATACTGGCTGAACACGCTCGATGCCGCCACCGAGCGCGTCTGCGTGGTGATGCTGGATATCGACCACTTCAAATCCATCAACGACCGCTTCGGCCATCCGGCCGGCGACGCGGTGCTGCAGATGCTGGCGGCCGTGCTCAACAACGGCGTGCGCGGAAACGATCTCCTGATCCGCTACGGCGGCGAGGAATTCTGCCTGGTGATGCCGGATACCTCTGCCGAGGTGGGCTTTGCGGTGGCGGAACGGTTGCGCCAGCAATTCAACCAGATGCAGCCGCTGCCCAGCCAGCCTGAGCTGCGATGCAGCTTCTCCGCCGGCGTTTACGAATGGCAGTGCCGGCAGCAGGACTTCGCCACCGCGCAACAGAAGGCCGACCAGGCGCTGTATCAGGCCAAACAGGGCGGACGCAACCAGGTGTGCCGCTTGTAAATCAGCAACCATCCACACCGTTTCGCTTAGGGGCGGTTGGCGTTTGGCGAGTGGATCGCGTTGGCGCTTCGCCAAACCCGCAGGGCCGGGCGCCTTTCGCGCCGACTCTTCGTTGTTCCGCGCTGGCAGAGCATGACTATGCGGCGCGCGAAACGCCTCGATTCGCCGCAAAACGCATCCCGGCGCGATCGCTCAGCAAACGTCAACCGCCCCTAGGCCCAACCGGCTCTTCCCGCGCCTCTTCCCTTTCCGCCTCCGTCCCATGCTTGCGGCCTAGCTGCTTGACCCGGTACATGCGCTGATCCGCCTCGCCCAGCAAGACATCAGGCAAGATGAACTCGTCGGGGCCGGTTTCGGCGCACCCCATGCTCAGCCGCACATCGGGCAAAGCTTTCTCCATTTCCAAGGTCAACCGCGCCATGAAGGTTTCCTCGGCCTGCCGGGCATCGCAATTGGGCAGCACGATGCAGAACTCGTCCCCGCCATAACGGAAGCAGCCATCCTCGGTGCGGGAAATGCGCCCTATAATGTCTCCCAGCAAGCGCAGTATCTCGTCTCCTCGCTGATGGCCCTGGCTGTCGTTGATGCGCTTGAAATCGTTGATGTCCACATACACCAACGCCACCTTCTCTCGCCTATGCTGCGCGCCGCGCAATACCCGGGTCAGCGTCTCATCCAAATAACGGCGGTTCAGCAGGCCGGTCAGCGGATCGGTGCGGGACAGCTCCTCCAGCTGGCGGGTGCGCATCGCCACCTTCTCCTCCAGCAGGCGGGCATATTGCTCGGACTTGTTGCGCGAGGTCTCGATCTCCGCCACCAGGCTGCGGATATAGGTCTCGAATACCAGCGCCACGTCGAACATCACCAGCTTGTCCAGCGCCAGCAAGGTATGCACGCGCACGTCCGGATCCGGCAGCAACTCGCTCAGCTTTTGGATTAGCAGGGTTTTCAGGGTCTGCACCGCCGCCAGGTACAGCTTGGGCTCCACGCCTATGCGCTTGTGCACCAGGCCGATGCGCAGGCGGTTGTTGACGTAGTCCAGATCGTAAACGCCGCTGAACAGGTCTATCACATAACGGCGCTGCGCCGCGCGCAGTCGCTGCAGCGTATCGGCGTCGCCTATCAGCAGCGCGATTTCCGGCGTACTGGTCTGCAGTTCGTAAAAACGATCCACCAGATCATCGAGATGCGCCTCTATCGCCGTTCCGGCTGCGCGCAGCAGCAACTCGTCGCGCGGCTCCAGTACGAACAGGGTTTTACGCTGCTCAATCTCGAATTCCGTGATGCGAAGTTGCTCCAGCAAGGTCTGTTCGGACTGTTTCATACTGCCGCTCCATCCGCCGCCGTTTGCGTTCGAACCATTGCAACTATAGTTCGCCACGCCCGCATCCAGTCTGATTTATCGTACCTTCCGGCCAGGCCTTACAGCTCGTCGGCCAGGCCCGCCGCAGATGCCGCTTCCATCTATTGCGCGGCCGCCCGGCTCAATTAGTTGGCTTCAAGCAGGATATTTTCGACATAGCGATGAAGAGCTGGCACAGGCGGACCGCTACGAAGTCGACGATTACCAGCGGGTCGAAGCGCTGCTGGATATGGGCGAACGGGCCTGGTCTATATCGCCGCCTAGCCGCAAAGGGCAATAGACAAGGGGCGATGGCTTATCCACAAGCCATCGCCCATTTCTATTTTTATCCACAATTTCAGGACTCGCCTTGCTGCAGCAACACCGCCAGCTCGTCCACCGCCTCACTCCATTCGGCATCATTCTCCAGCGATTGCCGCAGGAAAGCCGCTTGCGATGGGCTCCAGAACGGCGCGTCGGCCAGATTGGACTTGGGCGGCAGCGGATGACTGGCGATGAAGGCGCGCATCGCCGCCGGATCGTCGGACAAGCCCAGCTGGCGGAACAGGCCGGGCAACAGATGACTGCTGGTATCCATAGCAAGCTCCTGCGGTGAGGGAGATACGCTCATCGTATACCCAAGCCATCGTGGCGGCATGAAAAAAGCGGCAGTCAACGCCGCCGCCTGTTGTTCAAGCCATGCTCAGACCTTGTCGTACAACTTGCCGCCGCTCTGCACGAATTCGATGGACTTCGCTTCCATCCCTTTTTGCAGGGCATCCTGCGCGCTGATGCCTTGTTTGGCGGCGAAGTCGCGCACATCCTGCGTGATCTTCATCGAACAGAAGTGCGGGCCGCACATGCTGCAGAAGTGCGCCACCTTGGCGCTGTCCTTGGGCAGCGTTTCATCATGGAAGTCGCGCGCCTTGTCCGGATCGAGGCCCAGGTTGAACTGGTCTTCCCAGCGGAATTCGAAACGCGCCTTGGACAGCGCGTTGTCGCGGATCTGCGCGCCGGGGTGGCCCTTGGCCAGATCCGCCGCGTGCGCCGCCAGCTTGTAGGTGATGATGCCCTCTTTCACGTCGTTCTTGTTCGGCAGGCCCAGGTGTTCCTTCTGCGTCACGTAGCACAGCATGGCGGTGCCGTACCAGCCGATCTGCGCCGCGCCGATGGCCGAGGTGATGTGGTCGTAGCCCGGCGCGATGTCGGTGGTCAACGGGCCCAAAGTGTAGAACGGCGCTTCGCGGCACCATTCCAGCTCCTTGTCCATATTCTCCTTGATCAGTTGCATCGGCACGTGGCCTGGGCCTTCTATCATCACCTGCACATCGTGCTTCCAGGCGATTTCGGTCAATTCGCCCAGGGTTTTCAACTCCGACAGCTGCGCCTCGTCATTGGCGTCCCAGGCGCTGCCGGGACGCAGGCCGTCGCCCAGGCTGAAGGCCACGTCGTAGGCCTTCATGATTTCGCAGATGTCCTCGAAGTGGGTATAGAGGAAGTTCTCGCGGTGATGCGCCAGACACCACTTGGCCATGATGGAGCCGCCGCGGCTGACGATGCCGGTCATGCGGTTGGCCGTCATCGGCACATAGGCCAGGCGCACGCCGGCGTGGATGGTGAAATAGTCCACGCCCTGCTCGGCCTGCTCGATCAGCGTGTCCTTGAAGATTTCCCAGCTCAGGTCCTCAGCCTTGCCGTTCACTTTCTCCAGCGCCTGGTAGATCGGCACGGTGCCGATCGGCACCGGCGAGTTGCGCAGAATCCACTCGCGCGTTTCATGGATGTTCTTGCCGGTGGACAGGTCCATGATGGTGTCGGCGCCCCAGCGTATGCCCCAGGTCATCTTGTCCACTTCCTCGGATATCGACGACGTTACCGCGCTATTTCCGATATTGCCGTTGATCTTCACCAGGAAATTGCGCCCTATGATCATGGGTTCGCTTTCCGGGTGGTTGATGTTGGCCGGGATAATGGCGCGGCCGGCGGCCACCTCCTGGCGCACAAATTCGGCGGTGATCTCTTCCGGCAGATTGGCGCCGAAACTCTGCCCCTGATGCTGGCGCGTCATCAGGTCCCGCAGGCGCTGGTTGCCGGCGGCCTGCAGCGATGCCACATAGGCGCGGCGGTTCAGGTTTTCGCGGAGGGCGACGAACTCCATCTCCGGCGTGATGATGCCTTGCCGGGCATAGTGCATCTGGCTGACGTTGCGGCCGGCCTTGGCGCGGCGCGGTTTGCGCTGCAGATTGAAGCGCAGCTCGGCCAGCTTGGGGTCGGCTTCGCGGGCGCGTCCGTATTCGCTGGATAGGCCGGGCAGCTGCTCGCAATCGCCGCGCTCGGCGATCCAGCCGGCGCGCAGCGGCGCCAAGCCGCTTTGGATGTCGATGTTTACCGCCGGATCGCTGTACGGGCCGCTGGTGTCGTAGACATAGATGGGGGGGTTCTTTTCGCCGCCGAACTGGGTCGGCGTGTCGGCCTGGCGGATCTCGCGCATCGGCACTTGAATGTCCGGACGGCTGCCCTGTACATAGATCTTGCGGGAATTCGGCAAAGGCTGGGTGGCGGCGGCATCCACCACCATGGCTTGGTTCACGGGCGCGTTCATCGGGCGGGTCTCCAAAAACGATGAAACGGCGCAAGGAGCGATCCGGCATGGCCGGCTGCGGGCCCGGGCGGGCCAGTGAGGGCAGTTGACGCTTCCCTACGCCGGTATTATCCGGGTCAGGTTCCAAGGGTATTTCTCACCCGCGCCCCGCCGCCCGTCTCAACAGACTACACTGGGGTAGCCCTTGCGACGGACGCCGGGGGCAGGACCCCTAGCGATGCTGTGAAGGTAAGGCAAATATGGGATAATCGCAAGTTATCGTCATGACCAGAGTCTTGCCGCCGCCGCTGTCTTCCATCCGGCGGAGCGGACTCCCAGCCCTCCGGAGTGTAAGTTGATGGATTTCGAAAAAACCCGTTTCAACATGGTCGAACAGCAGATTCGCCCGTGGGATGTACTGGATCAGACCATTCTGGACCTGCTGTTCCACGTGAAACGCGAGGACTTCGTCGCCGACAGCCAGCGCCAGCTGGCTTTCGTCGATACCGAACTGCCGCTGCCCAACGGCCGCAAGATGTTGCAACCGAAGATGGAAGCGCGCCTGGCCCAGGACGCCGGCATCCAGCCGACCGACAAGATTCTGGAAATCGGCACCGGCAGCGGCTACCTGACCGCGCTGCTGGCCAAGCTGGGCAAACAGGTGGTCAGCGTCGAAATCGATCCGGCGCAGAAGGAACGCGCCGCCGCCAATCTGAAAAAAGCCGGCATCGCCAACGTCACCCTGCTTGAGGGCGACGGCGTGCTGGGCCTGCCGGACCAGGCGCCTTACGATGTGATCGTGGTGGGCGGCTCCCTGCCGGTTGTGCCGCAGGAACTGAAGAACCAGCTGGCCGTCGGCGGCCGCCTGATTCTGGTGGTCGGCGATCTGCCGGTCATGAGCTGCAAGCTGATCCAGCGCGAAACCGAAACCAGCTTCCGCGAAACGGCGCTGTTCGAAACCTGTATCGAGCGGCTGCAAAAATTCGAGGCGGTGGAACCCGCCCGTTTCAGCTTCTGATCATGCTGCGCGAAATCACCGCCCCCGCCCTCGCCGCGCAACTGGCAGACCCGCAGGCCAAGCGCCCGGTGCTGCTGGACGTGCGCGAAGGCTGGGAATACCAGCTGGCGCGCATCGAAGGCAGCGTGCACATCCCGATGAATCTGATTCCGATCCGGATGAGCGAGCTGCCGGACGACGCCACCATCGTCGCCATCTGCCACCATGGCATGCGCAGCGCCCAGGTGGCGCTGTTCCTGCAGAATGCCGGCTTTGACGATGTGATCAATCTGCAAGGCGGCATCGACGCCTGGTCGACGCAGGTGGATTCGACGGTCGCACGCTACTAAGCGCGCCGCCCCCGCCAGACGACACCGCCTCCGGGCGGTGTTTTGTTTGGAACGAATCGCGCCGTCCCCATTCCAAGCCTCCTGATCCGCATGACCCGCCGCAAAGAAACCTTATGTCCGCTCTGACTTACCTGTCTCCCGCCCTCGCCCGCGTCCACCCAGCCTGGGAAACCGTGCTGCGGCAGCCGGCCATCGCCGCAAAACTGGCCGAAATCGACCGCCAGCTTTGCCAGCAACAACAAGACGGCAAGACGCTGTTTCCGCCGCCGCCGCAAGTGTTCAACGCGCTGAGCTTCGCCGCGCCGGCCGACGTCAAGGTGGTGATCCTGGGCCAAGACCCCTACCACGGCGACGGCGAGGCCATGGGCCTGTCGTTCTCGGTGCCGGAAGGCGCGCGGGTGCCACCCAGCTTGCGCAATATCTACAAGGAACTGGCGGCCGACCTCGGCCTGGGCATTCCGGCCAGCGGCGACCTCAGCCACTGGGCGCAACAGGGCGTGCTGCTGCTGAACAGCGTGCTGACCGTCGAGCGCGACAAGGCCGGCAGCCACGGCAAGCTCGGCTGGCAAATGGTCAGCGACGCGCTGATCGACGCCGTCAACACGCATAATCCTGGCTGCGTCTTCCTGCTGTGGGGCAACTGGGCGCACACCAAGGCCGAACGCATCGACACCAGCCGCCACCTGGTGCTGACCGCCGCCCACCCGTCGCCGCTGTCCGCCAGCCGCGGCTTCCACGGCTGCCGCCACTTCTCCCAGGTCAATGCCTGGCTGATCGCACGCAGCCGCCAGCCGGTGCGCTGGGCGCCCGCCGCCACGCAGAGCAGCCTGTTCTAAACATGAAGTCCGCTGTGCCACTTTTCGCGGCGGACGGCTTGCCCTAAGCTAGTAGCTCCGCCACTCCTCTCTCTACATCGTGGAAATCTTGCTGCTGCTCGGCCTGGTACTGTTGAACGCCGTTTTTGCGATGGCCGAAATCGCTATTGTCTCCTCCCGCAAAGTCAGATTGCAGCAAAAGGCCGACGAAGGCCACAAGGGCGCCCGCGCCGCGCTGAAACTGGCAGCCGACCCCACCCGCTTCCTGTCCACCATCCAGATCGGCATCACCTCGATCAGCATCCTGTCCGGCGTCTACGGCGAGGCGGCGCTGTCCGAGCATCTGCGCGGCGCGCTGAGCCACTATGCGCTACTGGCGCCGTACGCCAAGCCGCTGTCGGTGGCCATCATGGTGCTGTTCATCACCACCCTGTCGCTGATCCTGGGCGAACTGGTGCCGAAGCGGCTGGCGCTCTTGAACCCGGAGCGGGTGGCGATGACGCTGGCGCGACCCATGCTGTTGCTGTCGCGCGCCAGCAGCCCGCTGGTGCAAGTGTTCAGCCGCATCACCGACGGCCTGCTGCGCTTGCTGCGCGCCAAGAAAAGCGACGAGCCGTCCATCACCGAGGACGAGATCCGCACGCTGATGGAACAAGGCGCCGACGAAGGCGTGTTCGACCGCGCCGAACAGGAGTTGGTGGAAAACATTTTCCGGCTGGACAACCGCAAGGTGGCCTCGGTGATGACGCCGCGCAAGGACGTGGTGATCCTCGATCTGGAAGACGGTCCTGAGCAAAACCGCGAAGTATTGCTGCAGCACGCTTTCAGCCACTTCCCGGTGTGCCGCGGCGACACCGACCAGGTCATCGGCATCCTCAACGCCAAGCGCCTGCTGGACCGCCTGCTGACCGGCCAGACAGTTGATTTTTCCGCCGATCTGGCTCCGCCGCTATACGTGCCGGCCACCTCTTCATTGATGCAGCTGCTGGAGCAGTTCAAGCAGGCGCGCAGCCATAGCGCGCTGGTGGTGGACGAGTACGGCGAACTGGAAGGCCTGGTATCGATCAATGACGTGATGGAAGCCATCGTCGGCGATATGCAAGCCATCAGCGGCGAAGACGACGAGATTGTGCAACGCGAGGATGGCAGCTGGCTGGTGGACGGCATGGTGTCGCTGGACAACTTCCGCGAATTTTTCGAACTGGACAGCACGCTGCCGGGCGAAGCCGGCGGCAACATCCATACGCTCGGCGGCGTGATGATGTACAAGCTCGGCCGCATTCCCAGCGTCACCGACCGTTTCGAGTGGAACGGCTTCAGCTTTGAAGTGGTGGACATGGACAAGACCCGTGTCGACAAAATCCTGGTGCAACGCCGCCACATGCCGCAACCGGAATTCGAATCGATATGATTTTACTCAGCCCCGCATCTGCCCATGCCGCTGACTGGCTGAACCTGCGCACGGCGCTGTGGCCGGACTGCCCGGCCGCTGAACACCAGCAGGAGATCGCCGGACAAACGGCCAACCCCGCACGCTTCGCCGCCTTTGTGGCACGCGACGACGACGCGGCAATAGGCCTGCTTGAAGTTGCGATTCGCAACGACTATGTCAACGGCACCAGCCACTCGCCAGTGGCCTTTGTCGAAGGCATTTACGTCGCGCCATCGCATCGCCGCGCCGGCGTGGCCGCCCTGTTGCTGGGCGCGGCACGGGAATGGGCCCGCGCCCGGGGCTGCGCCGAACTGGCCTCCGACACCGGCCTGGACAATCTGACGGCGCAAGCCGCCCATCTGGCGCTGGGTTTCGAGGAGACCGAGCGCGTGGTGTTCTACCGGATGGCGCTGTAAGCCCCGTGGCGGGCTTGGCACCGCCTCAAGCCACCCGCGCCTATCCAAAAGCCTGCAAAGCCGCCCAGCGGCTGTACAGCCCCCTCCGTGGCGACTTGTCCACCTTCCGCGCCAACCCATAACGAAACGTCGCCGCGACAAGCGCCCGCCCCTGCGGGTTTGGCGAAACGCACGCGCGGTCCGCACCGCAATCGTCAACCGCCCCTGGCCATAAACCGACGTTAAGGCCCCTCAGCGCGCCTGGAGCGCCTTCAAGCCACCCGTCCCTCCCCCGCTACCTGCCAGGCCGCCCAGGCGCCGTTAAGCAGCCGCCATTGCGGAGGTACGTGGCCGATGCCGGCGTCCACCCCCACCAAATATGGCAAACCGTCCCGCGCGGCTTCGAGTTGGCCATGCCCTTGCGGGCGCAAGGCAGATGAAAAAGCGGATCGGCATGCTGACTTGCAAAAGCTTGTGGATAACAACTCCGCTCAGTCTTGTCGCGGCAGGTCGAGCGCAAAAGTGAGGCCGGTGTTTTTCTGCTGATAGCCGATATGACGGTAAAAAGCATGCGCCTCGACGCGCTGCACGCCGGAGCGCAGGCGGATGCGCGGGTAGCCCAAGGCCTGCGCCCACTGCTCGCAGGCGGCCAGCAAACCCCGGCCGATGCCGCGTCCGCGACAGGCCGGATCCACCACGATGCCGCCAATCTCGACATAGCTTTCCGCTTCCAGCAGATGGCCGCCGTGGCCATGCAACCATCCCACCACTTCGCCATGGCGCTCCGCCACCCAGATCTCGTTATCGGGAAACGCGCGCACCGCGGCGTAGCGCCGCGCCAGTTGCTCCGGCGTGGTCGGATAGTCGAGGTCGCCGCATAAACGCGCCACCGCATGGATATCGGCCTCTGTCATGGGCCGGATGAGGATCTGGTTTGCAGGCATGCCGTCGCTTCCGGAAAAGGACTGATGCTAAGGCAAACGGCCTGACAAACCAAATGTCATTTTCTCAGCCGATGCAGCTCGATCAGCTTGGCGTACTTGATGTAACTGTTGAAGCAGCCGATGGAGATATGGACCAGCCCGGCCAAGCCGTCCAGAAAACCGCGGCGAACCAGATAGAACTTGAAGAAGCGCAGCAGCGGGCTGAACACCAGCTTGGCGGCGCCCGCCTTTTTGCCGCGGGCGAACAGCTGTTCCGCCTGCAGCGTGGTGTAGCGGTTCTGCTTGGATAAATACCGCGCGATGTCCTCGCCGGACTCGTGCATCAAGTCGCCCGCCAGTTTTTCCACAGGTCCGTCGCAGATCACGTACTCGTGCACCACGTCGTCGGACCAGCGCGCGCGGCGCCGATCAAACAAGCGCAGCGACCAATCCGGATAGCCCTCGCCGTGTTTCAGGAAACGGCCCATGAAACGGTTGCAGCGGGCAAAGCGGTAGGCCGCGGCCTGTGGATTGTCCAGTATCTGATTGATCGATAAGGCTAATTCAGGCGACAGATATTCGTCCGCATCCAAGCACAATACCCAGTCATGGCTTGCCTGTTCCACGGCAAATTGCTTTTGCGGACCGAATCCCAGCCATTCCTGGTGGATAACTTTTGCCCGATAGGCTGCGGCTATTGCCAATGTGTTATCCGTGCTGCCGGAATCCACAAGCACGATCTCGTCGGCAAAGCTCACGCTCTGCAGACATTGTTCCAGTTGTTGACCTGCATTTTTGGTGATGAGCACCACGCTGATCGCGTATCGCATCTTTTCTATGTTTTCCCATTTATAAAATGAAGAAACTGGTAGAAGTCCCTTCATTGCTGTGGATAACCACTATTTTTCTTTATTTTTCAGTAGCTTGTTATGCATTGAAAACTGTTGTCTACCCTGCGCGTCTGCGACTAACCAGTTGTGGATAACTTTCAGGTTTGCTGCAGACCCTGAGTTATTCACATCGCGGCAAGCAGTTTTGCCCGCTGTCCTGTTAGCCAAATTTTTTGCGACAGACTTGCGCTTCACCAACGGGTTTTCATTAACGCAACTATAAATTGATGAAACTGCTGAAGGTGAGCTTTTTGTGTGGACAAGTGAAAAAAATCCATACCGCTCATGGTCTTGCCCTGTTGATAGGCATGGGATTATTGCAGCGCGCAACGTTCTGGCAGATTGTGGATAAATATGGTCAAACTTATTCACAGCGGCTTATCCACATCTGGTCAGGCCGGATTTTACTTGGTTAACCACAGGCCCGCTCGGGTACAATGCGCGCCATGATGAATGTGCTGATTGTGCGCACCTCGTCGATGGGCGACCTTATCCACACCTGGCCGGCCATCACTGAGTTGAAGACGCACTACCCGAATATCCGGCTGAGTTGGCTGGCGGAAGAAAGCTTTGCCGACATCGCCCGGCTCCACCCGCAGGTGGCGGAGGTGCTGACGCTGCGCTGGCGAAGCTGGCGCAAGCGTTTGCTGCAGCCTGCGGCCTGGCGAGAGTTGCGGGCCTTGAAGCGGCAGCTGCGCGATACCCACTTCGATTTGGTGCTGGACAGCCAGGGTTTGCTGAAGAGCGCGATTCCGGCCAAGTGGGCCGGCGCGCCGCTGGCCGGGCTGGATTGGTCCAGCGCGCGCGAATCGCTGGCCAGCCTGTTCTACGACAAGAAACACACGGTTTCGCGGCAGCTGTCGGCCATCGAGCGCAACCGCCTGCTGTTCGGCCGCTGTTTTGGCTATGCGCCGCAAGGCGCGCCGCAGTTCGGCGTTCGTCCGGGCGAGCGGCCGGCCTGGATGCTGTCCGGCCGTTACGCGGTGCTGCTGCATGCCACCAGCCGCGCGTCCAAGGAATGGCCGGAGACGCATTGGGTCGCGCTGGGTCAGGCGTTGTCGGTCGGACACGACATGGTGACGGTGCTGCCCTGGGGAAATGAGCGGGAAAAAGCGCGCGCCGAACGGCTGGCCGTCCAATTGCCTGCCGCGGTGGTGGCGCCGCGGATGAATCTGATCGAGGCTGCCGGATTGCTGGGCCACGCCAGCGCCGTCATCGGCGTCGATACCGGTCTGGCCCACCTGGCCAACGCTTTGAGCGTCCCCCTGGTCGCCATTTACACCGATACCGATCCGCAGCAGACCGGGGTGGTGGAGACGCCCTGGGCGACCAATCTGGGCCATATCGGCCAGTGTCCGACGGTGGAAGACGTGCTGGCGGCGCTGCGCTCGCGGCAGGATTGGCAATGAGCTGGCAGCGCGCGCTGTACAACGGCTTGTTATGGGCCTTGAAGCCGCTGATCCGCCGCTATCTGAAAAAGCGGGCGCGCAAGGCGCCGGCTTACCTGCAGCATTGGGACGAACGTTTCGGCCAGGCGCTGTCGCCCAGGGCTAGCGGCGCGATCTGGATACACGCGGTGTCGGTAGGCGAAACCCGCGCCGCGCAGCCGCTGGTGGCCGCCATCCGCCGTCAATGGCCGGATGCGCCGCTTTTGTTGACGCAGATGACGCCGACTGGCCGCGTCACGGCGGAACAGCTGTATCCGGACGCCGAAGTGCGCTATCTGCCGTATGACTACCCGCGCGCGACGGCGGATTTTCTGCGGGCTTACCGGCCGCGTTGCGGCGTGCTGATGGAAACCGAGATCTGGCCCAATCTGCTGCATGCCGCCGCCGAGCAAGACGTGCCGCTGCTGTTGGCCAATGCCAGATTGTCGGATAAATCGCTGAAAGGCTACCGCAAGGTATTGGGGCTGATTCGGCCAGCTGTTCAGAAATTGACCGCCATTGCCGCGCAAACCAAAGAAGATGCGGACCGTTTGCGTCAATTGGGCGCGCAAAACGTCATCGTCTGCGGCAGCAGCAAATATGATATTGAGGTTTCGAAAGCGCAGTGGCATCTTGCCGGCGCGTTTCATGAGCGCATTGGCCGGCGGCCGGTGCTGCTGTGCGCCAGCACCCGGGACGGCGAGGAAGCGCTGATTCTGGACGCGTGGCGGGCGGCCGGCGGCGCGGTGGGCAACACACTGCTGGCGCTGGTGCCGCGCCATCCGGAGCGCTGGGACGAGGTGGCGCGGCTGGCAGACGAACGCGGCTTCAAGCTGCAGCGGCGCAGCGACGACGCAGCCGTGGCCGCCGACACCCAGGTGTGGCTCGGCGACAGCATGGGCGAGATGTTCGGCTACCTGGGTGCTTGCGATGTCGCTTTCATCGGTGGCAGCCTGCTGCCGTTTGGTTGCCACAATCTGATCGAACCGGCGCTGATGGGCGTGCCGGCGCTGTTTGGACCGTCAGTGTTCAATTTTCAGCAGGCCGCTGCCGACTCATTGGCCGCCGGCGCCGGATGCCAGGTGGCCGATGCCGACGAGCTGGTGTCCACCGCCCTGGCCTTGCTGGCCGATCCGGCGGCTGCCGAAGCCATGCGCGGCGGCGCGGCGCGTTTCCGCGATGCCCACCGCGGCGCCAGCGAACGGATGTTGGCCGTGCTGAAGTCGGTATTGGAGCCGGCCAGCTGAGGAGCCGCTCTTAGACGACAAGGCCGCCTGTCGATTTGGCAAGGCGGCCTTGTCTTTTTTGGCTGAGCGCGAGCCTTAGTTGCCGGCGGCCGGCGGATTCAGCGGAAAGGCGAACAGGTCGCGGCGGTAAGTTTCCACCACCAGGCTGAACGGCGTGCCGCCGTCCTTGTACAGCACCGCGCGGTGCTGCAGCACCCGCTCCGGGATATCCAGGTCGGACTGGCCCATGGCCGCGGGCAGCGGACGCGTTTCCCAGCCCTGCGGCAAGGGGGACCACAACAGGCGCGCGCTTTCGGTGCGTCGGGTGAAGTTCAGCGCGCGCACCGCGCTGCCGAACGGGGTGTCGGTGGTATCCAACAGATGGTTCATCTCCGGCGTCAGCCGCGACGGCACATACCAGTTGTCCGCTTCGGACAGCACATGGTCGCCGCAGGCCAGTTGCACGCGGCGATAGCCTATCGCCTCGTCAGCCCCCACTTTCAGCTGGCTGCGCACCTCGGCGTCGGCCGGCTTGCGGGTGGCGGTGTCGCGCAGCGCGCGGATGCGCGGCTCGGCCGCCAGTTGATGCGCCTCGCACCATTGTTGCAGCGTGCGGGTGGCGCTGGGCTGGCTCAACAGCGTGGCGTTGACCGATTGCAGCAGGGCCAGCGCCTTGACGCGGGTGGCGGCGTCGTCGTGCCAACCCGGATAATCCCAGCCATCGGCTCGCGCGGCGCTCGCGCACAGCAGCAGTCCGCAGGCGAAGGGGAGGAATCGTGCGGCTTTGCGCGGCTTCCGGAGGCTATTCTTCATAGTTTTTCGCATCATTTAGAATAAACACATAAAAGACCTTGGGCGTAAACGTAAAGTTTACTGTCCGAGTACTGAAGTCGGCCGGCTTTTCCACTACCTTGAAGACTGGGCTGGCCGCAACGGGCGGGCTGGCGCCATTCATCCTTACTCATTGTCCTGACAAGGAGCCGCCATGGCCAACGAATATCAGCCCCTGCCCACGCTGACTCTGCCACGCACGACCGATTTGGTGCAACTGGAGCAGCGTCCGCATCCGCCCATCAATATGCACAGCCCGGCGTTGAGCGTCATGACCGACCTGAGATTGGTCAATCCGGTCGGCATCCGCGGCGACGCGGACCTGCGCGAGGCCCATCAGCGCATGATCAGCCACGGCATCCGCCTGTTGTTCGTTCATGACGACAACGGCAGCCTGCTCGGCATCGCCACCGCGGTGGACCTGCTGGGCGAGCGGCCCATCCAGTGCATGAGCGAGCATGGCAAGCATCATGCCGATCTGCAGGTGTCCGATGTGATGACGCCGCGCGACAAGCTGGACGCGCTGCGGATGGAAGACGTCGCAGCGGCGAACGTCGGCCAGCTGATCGCTACCATGAAGCAGCTGGGTCGTCAGCACGCGCTGGTGGTGGAGATCAATCCGGGCAACGGCCATTACGAAGTGTGCGGTTTGTTCTCCACTTCTCACATGGCGCGTCTTCTGGGCATGCCGCTATCCTTCATCCGCGTGCCGCAGGCCTTATCGGAAATCCAGTACTCCTTGCTGTATACCGGCTGACCTCCGCGCAAGTTGGCAAGAATCGGGTCGCGGCTCGTGTAATGCCCGCTTAGACTGGCTTCATGACATAGCATCGGGAGCTAGACATGAATGGCCCGCTCGAATATGCAGGGGAAAACGCCGCGGAGGGCGGACGCGACTACGCCCGCATCCGCGACGCCATCCGCTATCTGATTGCCCATGCCGGCGAGCAGCCGCGGCTGGCCGATCTGGCCGCGGCGCTGCATCTGTCCGAATCGCGCCTGCAGCGCTTGTTCACGCAGTGGGCCGGAGTCAGTCCCAAGCGTTTCATCCAGCAACTGACTTGCGAGGCGGCCAAGGTCCGCTTGGCGGCCGGCGCGCCGGTGTTGCCGCTATCGCATGAACTGGGCCTGTCCGGCGGCAGCCGGCTGCACGATCTGTTCGTCACCCTGGAGGCGATGACGCCGGGCGAATTCCAGCGCGGCGGCGCCGGGCTGGACATTACGTGGAGCGTGGAAGCCAGCCGTTTTGGCCCGCTGCTGCTGGCGCGGACCGACCGCGGCATCTGCGCCTTGCAGTTCGTCGCCGACGAAGCCGCCGGCGAAGCCTGGTTGCAGGACCAGTGGCCGCACGCCGCCTTGCATTGGCGGCCGGGCCAGGGGCAGGCGCTGTGCGAACGGCTGTTTGCCCCCTTGTCCGAGCGCAGCGGCGCGCCGCTGGCGCTGCGGGTGCAGGGCAGCAATTTCCAGATCCAGGTATGGCGGGCGCTGCTGTCCGTGCCGTATGGCGGCCTGATCAGCTATGGCCAGCTGGCGGCGCGCATGGGGCAGCCTAGCGCGGCGCGCGCCGTCGGCAGCGCGGTCGGCGCCAATCCGGTGGCCTGGCTGATTCCCTGCCATCGGGTGATCCGGGCCGAGGGGGCGCTGGGCCAATACCGCTGGGGCGAGAAGCGCAAAATCGATCTGATCGCCTGGGAAAGCGCGCGGCTGGGCCGCGAGACGCTCACAGCGTCGATGGCATGAGGCGCGCGTTTGCCTGGTAGATTCGGCTCAGGCCATGGGCAGGCGGATGTCCACCTTGAAGGCGCCGTCTTCTTCAGTCAGATTCAAGGTGCCGTCGTGCTGTTTGACCACCCGCGAGACGATGGCGAGGCCGAGGCCGCTGCCGCCATCGGTGCCGCGATGTTCGGCCAAGCGCTCGAACGGCGCCAGCGCGGTTTCGCGCAGCGCCTCCGGTATGCCTTTGCCGTGGTCTATCACGGCCAGCCGCGCTTCGTTGTCGCCGCGCTCCAGCCGCACGACCACGGGCGGCTTGCCGTAACGCCGGGCGTTTTCCAGCAGATTGCTCAGCAGGCGCTCCAGCGCCAGCGCGTCGGCCTGCAGTTCCGGTTCGCCGCGGATGTCCAGCCGCGCGTCCATGCCTTCGCGGCGGAAACGCGCCACCACGCTGGAGGCCAGGTCGGCCAGCGCGACCGGCACCATCTGATTGCTTTCCTCTGCGCGGGCAAAATCGATGAACTGGCGCACGATGCGCGACAGCTCGTCGATGTCGGACAGCATGTCGTGCTGGTCCACGCTGGCTTCCTGCATTTCCAGCGTCAGCTTGAGGCGGGTCAGCGGCGTGCGCAGATCGTGCGACAGTCCGGCCAGCATCAGCCGCCGTTCGCGCGCCGCGTTGTCCAGCGCCTGGGCCATGCTGTTGAAGTTGTGGGCCAGCAGCTGCACTTCGCGCGGGCCGGTTTCGGGAATCAGCTTGGGCATTTCGCCGCAGGCCAGCTCGCGGCTGGCCTGCACCACGCGGCTGATCGGCCGGGTGATGCGCCAGGCGAACAAGGAGGCCAGGACGGTGGCGAACAGCCCGGCCAGCAGCGAGGCCTGCAGCATGGTGGTGATCATCCGGTCGCGATAGCGGCCGAACGGCATCACCAGCCAGTACGGCTGTCCCAGCACATGCACATGCACCCACAGCTCGCTGTGGTCGTCGCGCACCGCGAAATGGGCCTGGATAGGTTCATTGAGGTCGTGAGACAGCCGCTGCGTCAGCATGGCGCCGATGGGCGGCAGTTCCTTGGCAAACTGTTGCCCCTGGTCGGCGTTGAACGGCAACAGGCTGGGCAGGCCGGGACGGTTGTAGCTGTCCAGGAAGTTCTGCTTCTCCTCGTTGTCCATGCCGGTCATGGAGTTTTCCAGGAAGGACAGCGTATCCAGCACCTGGATATACAGCTGACGCTCCAGCAGTTTGTGGCGTTCCCGGTTGGCCAGCGAGATGGTGAACAACTGGGTGGCGATCACCACAGTCATCACCAGCAGCGCCAGCCGGAAGAACAAGGAGCCGAACAGCTTGCGTATCAAGTCTTACTCCCTGGGGGAACCGTCCGGCACGAACACATAGCCGTAGCCCCAGACGGTTTGGATATAGCGCAGCGGGCTGTCGCCGTTTTCCAGCGCCTTGCGCAGCCGCGAGATATGCACGTCTATGCTGCGATCCAGCGATTCGCCGTTACCTTTGCCCAGCGCCAGCTCCATCAGCTGTTCGCGAGTCAGCGGGCGGCGCGGATGGTTGACCAGCACCGACAGCACGGCGAACTCGGCGCTGGTCAGCGCGACCGGCTGGCCGCAACGGCGCAATTCGCGTTGGCCCAGGTTCAGCGTGAAATCGCCGAATTCGACGGCGTCATCGGCGCTGTGCTGGGCAGCCAGCGCCGGCGTGGTATGGTGGCGGCGCAGCACGGACTGGATGCGCGCGGTCAGTTCGCGCGGATTGAACGGCTTGGGCAGGTAGTCGTCGGCGCCCATTTCCAGGCCCAGGATGCGGTCGATGTCCTCGCCGCGCGCGGTCAGCATGATCACCGGCAGCGTCTCGCCCTGCGCGCGCAGGCGGCGCACCACGGCCAGGCCGTCTTCGCCCGGCATCATCACGTCCAGCACGATCAGGTCGGGACGGTTGCGCGCCAGCTTGCGGTCAAGGTCTTTCGAGTCCGGCAGCGTTTCCACGCTGTAGCCCTGCTGGGTCAGGTAACGGGTCAACAGTTCGCGCAGCTTGGCGTCGTCATCGACGACCAGGATTTTATTGTGTTCCATATGCTGTTCCTTGAGTGTTCTGGTTGGCAGCTTAAGCGCTCGCGCGCCTTGGCAGTCGGGCCTTGTTTTTACAGATGTTAAGCTGGTGCCCTGCGCTACAGTCCTTAACAATTGTGCCGCCAGAACTGACGTATGAGCAAATGCTTGCGTTTAAGCTGAAGCAACTGGCGAAAACCCGCGGCGCAATGGCTTCCTGCCGCATGATGGTTCCAAACGGGCCATGGCCTTTCCGGGCCGGCCCTGATCGGAAAATGACTTAAGCATTAAGGGTTCCCCCCCGCCGTGGACAAGGTAAAATGGCGACTATGAAGCGATATCTGATCACTCTGCTGAGCGCAAGCCTGTTGCTGCAACAGGCGGCATGGTCGCGTCCGCAGAAAGAATCGCCGCCGCAGCGCGACAGGGGAACCTGGAATCAGATGTCGCGCAAGACCTGCGAAGCCAATCGCAATTGTCCAGACAGCCGCCGCCTGCAGGAGTTGCAGCTGCGCGAGGCCGCGCGCAATGGCGATATCGGATTTGATCCGGCGCGCCATCCGAACCGCATGATGCCGCCGCCGCCGGACGGCCATCCACAAACTATACCCAGCAAGCCCAATTTTTGGCAGGATAAGCACAGGCAGGAACTGGAGCACAGCCAGTCCGAATAAGAGTGCGGCACTTGAATGCCGCAGGGTTCCGAATTGTCGTCCGACCGGGAAGGGACGCCGCGATGAAGCAGCAGGGGACATCCAGATGGCAGGGCTATCTGCGGGCCGGTTTTGGCTTGCTGCTGCTCTGCCAGTACGGCTATGCGGCGGCGCCCGCCATCGATGATGATTGCAGCCGCGCCGTGGCGCCGCAGCGTTGCCTGCTGTACCGCCAGGGATTGCGCAGTTGTCAGGATCTGGGCGAATCGCGCCGGCGAGCCTGTCTGGCCTACTACACCCCAGCCCTGAATTGCCAACGCCAGCGCGATGCCAAGCGTTGCGAGGCGCTGGTCGCGGCTCAGACTTCCTGCGAAGGCGCCCTCGGCGCCGCGCGTCGGACGTGCGTGGACGAAAGGCTGCCGGCGGCCGACTGCAGCCGCGGGCAGCCGGGCTGCGGCACCGCCGACGAAGGATGCGACGGCGGCAGGGGGCGCGATGCCCGCGAGTGTGCGCCGCCTCTGCCCTTGGGCGATTGAGGCTTCAGGGCAGCAGGATCACCGAACCGGTGGTCTTGCGCGCTTCCAGGTCGCGGTGCGCCTGGGCCGCCTCGGCCAGTGGATAGCGATGGGACGGCGTCAGCTTGATCGTGCCGTCCTCCAGGCGGCGGAACAGCGCGGCCGACGACGCTTCCAGCTCGGCGCGGCTGGCGATGTAGTCGCCTAGCTTGGGCCGGGTCAGGAACAAGGAGCCGCGCTTGGTCAGCTCCAGCGGCGACACCGCCGGCACGGGGCCGGAGGCGTTGCCGAAGGTCACCATCATGCCGCGCGGACTCAGGCTGTCCAGCGAGGCTTGGAAGGTGCTCTTGCCCACCGAATCGAACACCACCGGCACGCCCTTGCCGCCGGTGATCTCGCGCACTCGCGCCGCGACGTCTTCCTCGCTGTAATTGATGACATGGGCGGCCCCCAGCCGGCGCGCGATCTCGCCCTTGGCCGCCGAGCCGACGGTGGCGATCACCTGCACGCCCATCGCCGACAGCCACTGCAATGCGATCTGGCCGACGCCGCCGGCGGCCGCATGCCACAGCACGGTCTGGCCCGGCTGCACCGGGAAGGTGCGTTGCACCAGGTATTCGACAGTCATGCCCTGCAGCATCGCGCAGGCGGCGGTTTCGTCGGCGATGCCGGCCGGCAGCTTGAGCAGATGCTCCGCGGCGATCAGCCGCTCGCTCGAATACGCCCCCAATGGCCCGCCGGCGTAGGCGACGCGATCGCCGGCTCGCAGCCCGTCCACGCCTTCGCCCACGGCAAGCACCACGCCGGCCGCTTCGCTGCCCAGGCCGCTGGGCAGGGACAGCGGATACAGGCCGCTGCGCTGGTAGGTATCGATGAAATTGACCCCGATGGCGCTATGGCGCAGATGCACTTCGCCCGGCCCGGGCCGGCCGATCTCCACATTTTCCAGCTTCAGCACTTCCGGGCCGCCGGTGGCGGCGAAAACGATCTTCTGACTCATGAGCAACTCCTCGCGGAAAATATCGGATCAGTGTGCCGCCGCGCCTCACGGCGAACAAGCGCCGCGCGCTGAACGGGGCGTCAAGAAAGTTTGGACAATTGTCTTTGGCCCCAGGCCACCACGTCCGGCAATACCTTGGGCCAGTTGTTCAAACGGTGGTCGTCGCCGTTGAATACGGTTTGTCGGCTGCCGCTGTAATGTCGCGCGGCTTCGCGCCAATCCAGCACTTCGTCGCGGCTGCCCAGCAGCAGCCAGTAGCGTCCCGCCGTCGGTTTATCCGTTTTTTGCGCTTGCAGCGCCGCCAGATCGGCGTCGCCCAGAGTGTAGACCTCGCCGGTATACGGATTGGTCTGTTCCCCGGCGAAGCGCGCCAGGTCGCGGTCGGGCTGGATGGCGGGATTGATCAGCGCCGCCGGCCGGCCGTGGCGTTCGGCCAAATAGCTGGCGTAGAAGCCGCCCAGCGAGCTGCCTATCAGCAAGGTATCGGCCGGCAGCGACAGCAACAGCGTTTCCGCCTGGCGGATGGCTTCGGCCGGATGCGGCGACAGTTTGGGGCAGTGCAGTTCGATATCCGGCGCATGCAGGCTCAGCCAGGCGGCGGTTTCGCCGGCTTTCAGCGATTTGGGGCTGGAGTTGAAACCATGAAGATAGACAATGTGCATGACGGGATCCGCGGTAACGATGGGCTCATGGTACGCGCCATGCCAACGATTGTCAGTGCCGGGTAAACCCGATGGCCGATGTTGTTAATATCGAGTAAAAACTCCTTTCCAATGGTTTCCAGCCATTGTCATGGCATCCCGCAAGATGCTGAAATATGCGCCAAATATACAAGCACGAGGAGAGAACATCATGAATCATCTGCCTGCCGGCGGCCCCGCCGCCACGCCGCATTCGCTGGAAAGCCTGATCATCGCTTGCGGCTATCTGCAGCACAGCGCTCTGCTGTTCGCCGAGGACATCGATGCCGACAAGGCGCTGATCCGGTCCGGTTTTTGTCCGCTGCATCAGGTGCAGCTGGATGCCCAGGGCGGCATGCGGGTGTTCGCTGAAGTGCACGCGGAGGTGAACGCCTTGTTGCGCGACAGCCATACCTTGCGTTTCGCCCTGCACGAAATGCTGATGCAGTTTGGTCCGAGCGTATGCAATGATGCGCTGGCGCGCATCGTGTTGCAGGGCGTCAACTCATTGGCGGATTGGCAGCAGGCCTGCCGTTCGCTGGCCGATCTGGGCCGCGGGCCGGTGCGGGTGGCGGCCTGAAGCGGATCGCGCCGTCGGTGCAGGCTGACGGCGCGTAGCGCGCCCATCAATAAAATAGCTTGCAATTAAATTGTGCACTATTTAATATGCAGCCATGGAAACCAAAGATTGCTGTCCCCCGGCGGACGAGTTGCTGCGTTTGGATCAGCAGCTGTGTTTTGCGCTGTATTCCGCCTCGCTGGCGATGAACAAAGTGTACCGCGACAGCCTGAAGCCGCTGGGCATCACGTATCCGCAATATCTGGTATTGCTGGTGTTGTGGGAACAGGATCAGCGTTCGGTGTCGGACATCGGCGACAAGCTCTATCTGGATTCGGCGACCCTGACGCCGTTGTTGAAGCGGATGGAGGCGGCTGGCTGGCTGGAGCGGCAACGATTGGCCAGCGACGAACGCGTGGTGATGGTCCGCTTGAGCGAAGCCGGCAAAGCGCTGCGAGCGCGGGCCGAGCAAATTCCGCTGCAATTGGCCTGCCGCAGCGGACTGCAATTGGATGAGATCGCGCATTTGCGGCAGGCCTTGTGCGGCTTGCGCGATCAGTTGCTGCAGTAAACCCGTCAGGGTTTTGATAATTAAATAGTGCACTATTTAATAGTGAATATTTTCGCCGGAACGGCGATAGCCATAGGAGCAGTCACATGAATCTTCTGCAAAAAGTGCTGTACACCGCTGAAGCCACCGCCACGGGAGGCCGCGATGGCCATGCCGAATCGAACGACGGCGCGCTGCAAGTGAAGCTGAGCACGCCGCGCGAGCTGGGCGGGACTGGCGGCGACGGCACCAATCCCGAGCAATTGTTCGCGGCCGGTTATTCCGCCTGCTTCATCGGCGCGCTGAAGGTAGCGGCGCAACAGGCAGGCGTGCGTCTGCCGGCGGAGGTGTCGGTGACCGGCAAGGTATCGATCGGCCCCATCGCCCATGGCTTCGGCATCGCCGCCAAGCTGGCGGTGTCGCTGCCCGGCATCGAGCGCGAGGCCGGGGAGAAGCTGATCGAGGCGGCGCATGGCATCTGCCCGTATTCCAACGCCACGCGCGGCAATATCGAAGTCGAGCTGACCCTGGCGTAAGCGCTTTCGCGCCCACCCAAGCCAAGACGCCGCCCGGCATGCCCGGCGGCGTCTTGTTGTGCGGCGCTCAATCTATGGTTTCGGATTCGCGGCTCAAGGATTGTTTGTTGCCGTACATCTTGCGGTCGGCCACAGCCAGCAATTCGTCAATCAGCAGGCCGTCTTCCGGGTAGTAAGCGGTGCCGATGCTGACGCCGACCAGGACGCGATGCTGCTCAACCTGATAGGGAAGCTGGATCGACTGTTTCAGCCGAGTGGTCACCTTGTCGGCCTCGCGGTTGGATTCGACGTCTTCCATGAGGATCACGAACTCGTCGCCGCCGATGCGGGCGACGGTATCCTCGTCGCGCACCACGTCCTGGATGCGGGCCGCGATCAATTGCAAAATCCGGTCGCCTACCACATGGCCGAAAGTGTCGTTGACCGGTTTGAAACGGTCCAAGTCCAGAAACAGCAGCGCCAGCCGCTTGCCGTTGCGGTCGACGCGGCTGATGGCGTGCTGCAGCCGGTCGTAGAACAAATTGCGGTTGGCCAGGCCCGTCAGCCGGTCGTGATTGGCCAGATGAAACAGCTGGCTTTCCCGCTGGCGCCGCAAATTGCTGCTGCGGACAAAGCTGTAACTGGCCAAGGCGAGTCCCAAGGCGAGCAGCAGGCTCAACAGCAGCCAGACCGACCATTCAAACAGGCCGATTTGCGCCCAACCCTGCTGCCAGCGCAAGGTGAGGCGCAGCGGCTGATTGCCGCCGCCCAGCAGTTGGGTGGCTTCCAGGCGCGGGAACAGCAGCTGCTCCAGCTGGCTGGCCCCGGCGTTGCCCAGCCGCAGCGCGTGGCCGTCTGGCGGCTGCGGCGGATCATCGCGATGGCGGATGCTGAGCTCCATGCCGGTGGGCAGGGACAAGTCGGCGGGCAGCAGAGAATCGGCGCGGATGAACAGCATGGCGAAATGCTTGGGTTGCAGATCGAGCATCCTGGGGGACTGTTGAGTGTCGATGTCCCGCAGTAGCGCGTAGCCGGTTTCGCCTTGCGGGAGAGTCAATTGGCGCGACAAAGTGGTGCGGCCGCTGTTCAGGCTCTCTTGCAAGGCATCGCGCAATTGCGGTTGCTGCCAGGCGTCGCGGCCGACCAGCTGTAGATTGCTTTGCGACTGCGGTTCGGCAAACATCAGCGGAAAGTATTGATCTTGTCCGGCGGACGGTGTTTCGTCGTTGTCGAAGCCGCGCAGGCGATAGCCTTTGCCATACTCGTGTTGCAGTTTCTTTTTGAAATCAGCCAGTTGAATGGCGGAGATGCGCTCAATATGAGCCAGCGCGGAGATCTGCGGGTAGCGCCGCAGCAGCTGCAGGACAAATGGATGTTTTTGCCGAGTTTCGCTGCGATGGTCCAGCGCGCTGAAGGTGGCATAGCTGTCGAGCACGGTCTCGTTGGTCAGCAGGCGCTGTTTCAATTGTTCGGTCAACTGCTGCATCTGGTTGTTGAATTGCTGCTCCGCGCCCAACAGCGAGCGGCTGGCGATGGACAGCGCGGCCAGCGCGCTGAGCATCAGCCAAAGAGCTATGCATACAACATAAACCAGTCTTGCTTGCATGTTAAAACCATCGACATAAATTCGGCAATGACTGATTCTATAAGAATGGGGGGCTATTTTTTAGCAATAAATCGGAGAAACAGCGAATTAAGTAATAGTACGTAACGCCTGGCGAGAGGCCAGCGCGGACTTGATCGCGGGGATTTGGCGGCGGCTGACCGACAGCGGCTGGGCGATGTCGCGCAGCTTGATTTGCCATTGATCGACGGCGGTTTGATTCAGCTCCTGAACCGTGTCCCGCATGACCAGGCAGCTGCGGTGGATGCGCAGCACGGCGTCGCCCAGGCGCTGCTCCAGCGCCACCAGCGCTTCGTCCAGCAGGTATTCCGCGCTGCGGGTGACCAAGGTGACGTATTTCAACTCGGCTTTCAGATAGCGAACCTCGCTGAACGGCACGTTGAGCAGCCGGCCGCGCTGACGCACCACGAAGCAGGGCGGCGCGTCCGGATTGCCGCAACGCGCCTCGGCGCGACGCAGACCTTCGGCCAGCCGCTCGCGGCGCACCGGCTTCAGCAGGTAATCGGCGGCGTTCAGTTCAAACGCCTCCACCGCGTAATGGTCATGAGCGGTGCTGAAGATCAACTGCGGCGGCAGCGCTTGCTGCCGCAGATGGCGGGCCAGGGCCATGCCGTCGCGGCCGGGCATGCCGATATCGAGCAGCACCACGTCGACCGGGTGGCGCGCCAGCCAGTCCAGGGCAGCCTGGCTGTCTGCCTGGCAGTGCACCTGCGTCACGCCCAGATCGCCGAGCAGTTGGCGCAAGCGTTCGCGCGCCAGCATTTCGTCGTCCACCACCAGCACGCGCAGACGGCTCAAATCACCCATTGCGGCTTGTCCATCTTGCTGACCAGCAGCCGCCACGACTGCAGCATCTTCTGGAATTTGTTGTTGGTCGGCGCCAGATCGCGCACCTTGCCCAGCAGCTCGTAGGCGCGGCGCATATGGCTTTCGTGCCAGCCGCTCTGGCTGACATACGCCATCACGGAGTTGATCAGGTTCAGCATGATCTGCACATTCTGCGGCAATTCTTCCAAGGCCTTGATGAAGTGTTCGATCGCCGCTTCGTATTGGCCCGATTGGGCCAGCAATACCGCCTGGTTGTTCAGCTCGGACACCGATTTGACGTTGCTGGCGATCAACTGGCGGCCAACGGCGCCCAGGCCGATTTCTTCGAACATCTCGCCGAAACGGGCCAGGGCATCCTCTTCGTCGTGATGATTGCGGATCAGGTATTCCATCACCTCATTGGCGCGGCCTTCCCGGCCTTGCTGGTAGCAGGCGCGGGCGTATTCCATCTGCGCGTCCTGGTCCAGTTTGGGCAAGAGCTGGCGGAAGCGCTCGTCGGCGGTGTCCAGCAGCTCGGCCGCCTTGCCGTCTTCGCCGTTCTTGGCCTGCAGCCGGCTGTCTACCACGCCGGCCAGCCATTCCGCCTCCTCGTTGTAACGGTAGTCGTGGCGCAGATTGCCCAAGGTTCGGCTGGCGCTGGCGGTGTCGCCGCGCGCCAGCTGGATGCGGGCCAAGGTGGCGTAATGGGTGGGGCTGCGGTGCCAGGTGTATTTGGCGATGTCCAGCGCCTGCTGATAAGCGGTTTCGGCGGTGGCCAGATCGTTGTTCATCACCGCCGCCTCCGCCAGCCGCTGCTGGCGGCTGAACACCACCGGCGACAGTTCGGCCGCCTGCTGCAAGACATGCTGCGCGCGTTTCAGATCGCCATTGCCGCGATACAGCTTGGCCAGCCAGTCATAGGCTTCCATCACCTGGTTGTTGTCGGCCAGCACGGCCTCGAACAGCAGCCTAGCCTCGTCCAGCGATTTGAGGCCGACCAGCGCCTTGGCCAGGCCCATCTTGGCCCAGGTGGTCGGTTTGATGCGCAGCACCTGCATATAGGCGTCGCGCGCGGTGTCGAAGTCCTGAATCTTCAGCGCCAGCGAGCCTTTCAGGCGCATGAAGTCGAAGGCGAATTCGCCATTCTCTTCTATCTTGCGGTTGCAGGCGTCGATGGCGCTCAGGTATTCATGGTGCAGGATGCTTTCGTCCACCAGCCGGAACGCCTCGCGCTTGCGCATCGCCCTCTCCAGCCGCGCCCGCAGCACTTCGCCGGTGAACGGCTTGAGCAGGTAGTCGTCCGGCACCAGCTCGGCGGCGGAAACCACGCGTTGCGAACGGCGTTCGCCGGTGACGATCATGAAGACGCAGGATTGTTTCAGCAGATTGCGCGCGCGGATCTCCTCGAACAGATACAGGCCGTCGTAGCCGTTGCCAAGATCGTAGTCGCACAGCACCACGTCGAACTCGTACTTGGCCATCTTGGCCAACGCGTCGCTGGGTTTGCTGGCGTATTCGACGCTGTTGGCGCCGAAGGACGACAGGGTCATCGCCATCGCCCGCTGCATCTGCGGCAGGCTGTCTATGATCAGAAACAGCCGTTTGGCGTAGGGATTGTCATAGCCGCGCTGCGCGGCGGGCCGCGCGCGCTGCGCCGGTTCCGTCGCGACGGCCGGGCTGGAGGGAGAGTCGCTCATCGCACCTGGGTCTGGCATGGTTATGGCTCAGTCGGATTGTTTTTGCGGCGGGCATGCTCCACTTCGGCCCGGTTTGTCGATCCGCCGCCCTCTGCTGTTGTCTTGCCACGGCGTGGCGTGGCTCAGGGGGCGGCGTTTCTTAGGCTGGCGTCAGCTTGGCGTAGCGCAAGTCCAGCCACTTTACTCCATGTTCGGCGAAGTTGATCTGCAAGCGCACATCCTCCCCGTTGCCTTCGGCGTCTATCACCACGCCGATTCCGAACTTGGCGTGGCTGACCGCCTGGCCGATGGACAGGCCGTAGGCGTTGTCGGCCTGGCGGCGCGGCATGGCGGCGCGCCTTGGCTGCTGCGGCGCAACGGGTGCTTTCACTGTAGCAGACAGCGAATGAATCAGTTCGCCCGGAATCTCGTCGATGAAGCGCGACGGGATCGGATACCGGCTCTGCCCATGCAGCATGCGGCTTTGCGCGCTGGACAGATACAGCCGCTTGCGGGCGCGGGTGATGGCCACATACATCAGCCGCCGCTCTTCCTGCAAACCCTTGCCGTCCATGATGCTGTTCTCATGCGGGAACAGGCCTTCTTCCAGACCGCTGACGAACACCGCGTCGAACTCCAGGCCCTTGGCGGCGTGCACCGTCATCAGCTGCAGCGCGTCGCTGCCGGCGTCGGCCTGGTGCTCGCCGGCCTCCAGGCTGGCGGCGGACAGGAACTCGGTCAGCGCCTGCTCGGGCTGGTCGGGCAGGAAGCTGGCGGCGGCGTTGACCAGTTCGTCCAGGTTGGCCAGCCGCTCCTCGCCGTCCTTCTTGTCCTGCTCGTACATGTCGCGCAGGCCGCTGCGGTCTATGGCCAAGCTGATGGTTTCGGCCAGGCTGAAGTCGCGGCTCTGCTCGCGCAGCCGCTCGATCAGCAGCACGAATTCGCCGATCTTGGCGGCGGTGCGGCCGCTGCCGGCGCCGCAGGCGGCCTGCCATAGCGAGACGCCCTGCTCGCGGCCTATGGCCTGCAGGTTTTCCACGCTGCGCGCGCCGATGCCGCGCGCCGGCACGTTGATCACGCGCAGCAGCGCGTTGTCGTCGTCCGGGTTGGCGATCAGCCTGAGGTAGGCCAGCGCGTGCTTGATTTCCTGGCGCTCGAAGAAGCGCAGGCCGCCGTAGATGCGGTAAGGGATCTGAGCGTTGACCAGCACATGCTCCAGCAAACGCGATTGGGCGTTGGAGCGGTACAGCACGGCCATGTCCGACAGGGCCAGGCCTTCGCGGTGCAGGCTTTTCACCTCGTCGATGATGAATTCGGCCTCGTCGCCGTCGCTGCCGGCCTGGTAGAAGCGGATTTTTTCGCCTTCGCCGGCATCGGTCCACAGATTCTTGCCCAAGCGGCCGTCGTTCTGTTCGATCAGCGCGTTGGCGGCGTTGAGGATATTGCCCATGGAGCGGTAGTTCTGCTCCAGCCGCACCGGCTCGGCGACGTGGAAGTCGGACAGCAGCGCGCGCATATTGCCCACCTCGGCGCCGCGGAAGCCGTAGATGCTCTGGTCGTCGTCGCCGACGGCGAACAGCGCGCCATGCTCGCCGGCCAGCAGCTTCAGCCAGGCGTACTGCAGGCGGTTGGTGTCCTGGAACTCGTCCACCAGGATGTGGCTGAAGCGGCTGCTGTAGTGCGCGCGCAGCGCCTCGTTGCGCGACAACAGTTCGTAACTCCGCAGCAGCAGTTCGGCGAAATCCACCACGCCTTCGCGCCGGCACTGGGCGTCGTAGGCGGCGTACAGCTCCACCAGTTTGGCTTCGTACGGGTTCAGCGCCGGCGGTAGGGCCTCGGCGCGCAGGCCGGCTTCCTTGTTGCCGTTGATATAGCTTTGCACCGCGCGCGGCGGGTATTTCTCGTCCGACAGCTCCAGGCTTTTCAACAGGCGCTTGATCGCGGCTTGCTGGTCGGCGGAGTCGAGGATCTGGAAGGTTTGCGGCAGGCCGGCGTCGCGATAGTGGATGCGCAGGAAACGATTGCACAGGCCGTGGAAGGTGCCTATCCACATATTGCGGACATTGACCGGCACCTGTGCCGACAGCCGGGTCTGCATCTCGCGCGCGGCCTTGTTGGTGAAGGTGACCGCCAGCACGCCGGCCGGCGAGGTCTGCCCGGTGGACAACAGCCAGGCGATGCGGGTGGTCAGCACCCGCGTTTTGCCGCTGCCGGCGCCGGCCAGCACCAGCGCGCTCTTGGCGGGCCAGGTGACGGCGCGCAGTTGTTCGGGATTCAGGCCGGCTAACAGATCGCTCATGACGGGACGTTTTCGCTGCAAAAACGCCATTTTAGCATGCGTCCCCGTCAGCTCATGGCCGGCGTCACTCCTGGGCCTGATAGCGCGTCAGCATCGCCTTCAGCTTGCCGTTCTTGTGCAGCCGTTCGATGGCGCGGTTCAAAGCGTCCAGCTTCAGCGGCGATTGCGGCGACAGCGCGCACATCGTCGGATGCGAGGACACCACCAGCGGGTGCAGTCTGAACGCGGCGGCTTCCTGGGCGTGGCCGCGCGCCCACCACGCATAGATGAACTCGGTGACGATGGCGACATCGCTCAACTGCTTTTCCAGCGATTTGAACAGCAATTCAAAACGCGTTTCGGTTTCGCGCGTGCTGCGATTGCTGGCCCACAGGTATTCCAGCTCCGGGTAGTGGTAGCCGTGCTGGGTGCCGATGCGCTTGCCGGCCAGATCGTCGAATTGGCGGATGGTCGGCAGGCCTTTCAGCGACAGCACCCGTTCGGTCAGCGGGTAGATTTCCCGGCTCCAGTTCAAGCGGGCGGAATTGCCGTACCAGTCAGGATTGGCGTTGCAGATGACGTCCACCTTGCCGGTTTCTATCGCCGGCTCCACCCGGCGCCGCGCCAGGATGACGAATTGCGGCTGCATATTGAGCTCTTCGGCCAATAGTTGGCCGATATCGAGCGACAGTCCGCCTGTCAGTTTGGCGCCATCGGGCGACAGTACCGCCATGGGCGGCGCGTCGGTATCGGCGACGCCGATGCGCAAGGGAGCGGCCGAGGCGGCGGACGCGATCAGCAGCAGGCAGGAAAACCACCATTTCTTATTCGTGCTGGCCATATCGATGCGTTCTCTTAATTCTAATGAGGGCTGTCAGAAGCGGTGAAAGCCGATGTTATGATGACCGTAGCAGGCCCGGTGGCCCCTAGATACCGTTTTAGACAAACACGCTGCAATTGATATGACAAAACCATTACCTCATCCAGTTTTTCAGCACCTGTCGCAACGCATTCTGATCCTGGATGGGGGCATGGGCACCATGATCCAGCGCCATCAGTTGTCCGAGGCCGACTACCGAGGCGAGCGTTTCGCCGACTGGCCCTGCGATGTCAAGGGCAATAACGACCTGCTGGTCTTGACCCGGCCCGACGTGATCGCCGGCATCCACCAGGCCTATCTGGACGCCGGCGCCGACATCGTCGAGACCAATACCTTCAACGCCACCTCCATCGCCATGGCCGACTACCGGATGGAGAGCCTGGTGTGGGAAATCAACCGCGAGGCGGCACGGCTGGTCAAGGAGCTGTGCGTGGCGGCAACCGCCCGCAACCCGGCCAAGCCCCGATTCTGCGCCGGCGTGCTCGGTCCCACCAACCGCACCTGTTCCATCAGCCCGGATGTCAACGATCCCGGCTATCGAAATGTCACTTTTGACCAACTGGTGGCAAGCTATACCGAGGCGATAGACGGCCTGGTGGCCGGCGGCGCGGATCTGCTCTTGGTGGAAACCATCTTCGACACGCTGAACGCCAAGGCGGCGGTGTTCGCCATCCATCAATACTTCGACGAGCGCCCGGACACCCCGCGCTTGCCGATCATGATCTCCGGCACCATCACCGATCAGTCCGGCCGCACGCTGACCGGGCAGACCGCCGAGGCCTTCTACAACTCCTTGTCCCACGCCAACGCCGCGAGCTTCGGCCTGAACTGCGCCTTGGGACCGGACTTGCTGCGGCCCTATGTCGAGGAATTGGCGCGGGTGTCGGCGACGTATGTGTCCGTGCACGCCAACGCCGGCCTGCCCAATGCCTTCGGCGGCTACGACCTGGAGCCGCAGGCGATGGGCGAGCATGTGCGGGAATGGGCGGAATCGGGCCTGATCAACATCGTCGGCGGTTGTTGCGGCACCACGCCGGAACACATCGCCGCCATCGCCCAGGCGGTGGACGGCCTCGCGCCGCGGGCGCTGCCGCGGATCGAGCCCAAGTGCCGGCTGTCCGGCCTGGAGCCGTTCAACATCGGCGACGAGGATTTGTTCGTCAACGTCGGCGAACGCACCAACGTCACCGGCAGCCGCGCCTTCGCCAAATTGATCCTCAACGGCGACTACGCCACCGCGCTGGACGTGGCGCGGCAGCAGGTGGAAAACGGCGCCCAGGTCATCGACATCAATATGGACGAGGGCATGCTGGACGCCCACGCCGCTATGGTGCGCTTTCTGAACCTGATCGCGTCGGAGCCGGACATCGCCCGCGTGCCCATCATGATCGATTCGTCCAAGTGGGAGGTGATCGAGGCCGGCCTGAAATGCATCCAGGGCAAGGGCATCGTCAATTCCATCTCCATGAAGGAAGGCCGCGACAAGTTTGTCGAGCAGGCGCGCTTGCTGCGCCGCTACGGCGCGGCGGTGATCGTGATGGCGTTTGACGAGCAGGGCCAGGCTGATACCTACGCCCGCAAGATCGAGATCTGCGACAAGAGCTATCGCATCCTGGTGGACGAGGTGGGTTTTCCGCCGGAAGACATCATTTTCGACCCGAACATCTTCGCCGTCGCCACCGGCATCGACGAGCACGCCCGCTACGGCCTGGATTTCATCGAGGCCACCGGCTGGATCAAGCAGCACCTGCCGCACGCCAAGATATCCGGCGGCGTGTCCAATGTGTCGTTCAGTTTCCGCGGCAACAACAAGGTGCGCGAAGCCATCCACGCGGTGTTCCTGTATCACGCCATCCAGCGCGGCATGACCATGGGCATCGTCAACGCCGGCGCGCTGGAAGTGTACGACGAGGTCGATCCGGAGCTGCGCGCGCGCATCGAGGACGTGGTGCTGATGCGCCAGCCCAAGGACGGCGGCGACGCCACCGAACGCCTGATCGAGCTGGCCGAGAAGTTCAAGGGCGAGGCTGCCGGCGAGAAAAAAGGCGAAGACCTGGCCTGGCGTTCCTGGCCAGTGGAAAAGCGGCTGGAGCACGCGCTGGTCAAGGGCATCACCACCTTCATCGTCGAGGACACCGAGGAAGTTCGGCTGAAGTGCGCGCGGCCGATCCACGTGATCGAAGGCCCGCTGATGGACGGCATGAACGTGGTCGGCGATCTGTTCGGCGCCGGCAAGATGTTTTTGCCGCAGGTGGTGAAATCGGCCCGCGTGATGAAGGCGGCGGTGGCGCATCTGGAGCCGTTCATTGAGGAGGAAAAGATCGCGCTGGGCCTGTCCGACGCGCCGGCCAAGGGCGTGATCATCATGGCCACGGTCAAGGGCGACGTGCACGACATCGGCAAGAATATTGTCGGCGTGGTGCTGCGCTGCAATAACTACAAGGTGATCGACCTGGGCGTGATGGTGCCGTGCCAGACCATACTCGACGCCGCGCGCGAGCATAAAGCCGACATCATCGGCCTGTCCGGCCTGATCACCCCCAGCCTGGAAGAAATGAGCCATGTGGCCAAGGAGATGCAGCGCCAGGGCTTCGACATTCCGCTGCTGATAGGCGGGGCGACTACGTCCAAGGTGCACACCGCGGTCAAGATCGCGCCGCACTACCAACATCCGGTGGTGTACGTGCCGGACGCCAGCCGCGCGGTCGGCGTTTGCTCCAATCTGCTGTCCGACACCCTGAAGGACGCCTTCGTGCTGGAAAACGCCGCCGAGCAGCAGCGCGCGCGCGAGGGCCATGCCAACAAGGCGGGCCGCAAGGTGGTCAGCCTGGAAGCCGCGCGCGCCAATAAAGAGAAAATCGACTGGGCCGGCTATACGCCGCCCAAACCGCAATGGCTGGGCGTGCGCCGCTTCGAGAACTACCCGCTTTCCGAGATAGCCACCTACATCGACTGGACGCCGTTCTTCCAGAGCTGGGAGCTGGCTGGCCGTTTCCCGCGCATTCTCCACGACGAGATCGTCGGCGAGTCGGCGCGCGCGCTGTATGAAGACGCCCAGCTCATGCTGAAGCGGATCATCGACGAGAGCTGGCTCGCCGCCAACGCGGTGATCGGCCTGTTTCCGGCCAATAGCGTCAACGACGACGACATCGAAATCCGCAACCCGGACAACCGCGCCAGCCTGATGACCTGGGTGGGCCTGCGCCAGCAACTGCCCAAAACCGACGGCAAGGCCAACTGGGCGCTGGCCGATTACATCGCGCCCAGGGACAGCGGCGTGCAGGACTATATCGGCGCCTTCGCCGTCACCGCCGGCATCGGCATCGAGCCGCACGTGAAGCGTTTCGAAGACGCCAACGACGACTATTCGGCCATTCTGCTGAAGGCGCTGGCCGACCGCCTGGCCGAGGCCTTCGCCGAGTTGATGCACGCCCGCGTGCGGCGCGAATTCTGGGGTTACGCCGCCGACGAGCATCTGGACAACGAGGCGCTGATAGACGAGCAGTACCGCGGCATCCGCCCCGCCCCCGGCTATCCGGCCTGCCCGGACCACACGGTGAAGACCGGCTTGTTTGAGCTGTTGGACGCGCCGGCCATCGGCATGACCTTGACCGAAGGCTACGCCATGTTGCCGACGGCCGCCGTGTCCGGCTTCTACTTCAGCCACCCGGCTGCGCGCTACTTCGGCGTTGGCAAGGTGGAGAGGGACCAGGTGCAAAGCTACGCCGAACGCCGCGGCGTCAGCATCGAACAGGCCGAGCGCGATCTGGCGCCGAATCTGGGCTATGACGCCTGAACATGCCACGCCGCCATGGCGCCGGCTGATCGCGGCCGGCCTGGCCTTCAACGGCTGGTGGCTGCTGCTGGTGTGGTTCCGCGACCATCTGGCCGTGCTGACCCTGGCCGGCGCCTTGCTGGCCTGGGAGGCGCTGCCGTCCGGGCTGAGAAAGCCCGCCCTGCTGCTGGCGGCTGCCGGCGGCGCGCTGGATTTCGCCTTGGCCGCCAGCGGATTGCTGCGTTTCGTCGGCGTCGGCACCCTGCCCTTGTGGATGATGACGCTGTGGCTCAGCTTCGCCTGCTGGTGGGTGTGGCTGCTGCAGGCCTGGCGGCCGTCGCCGCGCCTCCTTGCCGCCCTGGGCGCGCTGGCGGGTCCGGCGGCCTATTACGCCGGCTTCCGCCTGCAGGCGCTGCAGCCGGGCTTGCCCTGGTGGGGATTGATGCCGATCTTGGCCTTGCTATGGGGCGTAGGTTTGCCGCAGACCTTGCGCCTGCGGCTGCAAGAGCGCGCGGCTCAATGAACGAAACTGTGGATAAGTTTCAGCGTGTCGCATGGTTGTGGATAAGCGGACTTCACGCCCATAAAACAGACCCCAGCCCCAGCCCCAGCCCCAGCGCCGCCAGCGCCAGCAACATCAACAGTGCCTGCCGTCCGGCTTCGCGCGACCCCAGCGACAGCGCGTAACACCCCTTGGCCACGTTATTGGCCGAGGCGGCGATCAAAATGGCCGCGGCCGCCACCGGCAGCGGCGTCAGCTGCGGCGTGGACTGGGTGATGCCCATGATGAACGGGTCCACGTCGCTGACGCCCATCACCGCCGCCAGCGTATAGACGCCGGCCGCGCCCAGGTATTGCGCCGCCAGCCGCGTCGCCACCAGCATGGCGATGAACAGCGCCGCGAACAGCAGGGCGGTGCTGATTTCCAGCGGGTTTTTCGGCTGATAGGCTTCGTTGGCCACGGCGGCGTTCGCTCCGCTCTTGGACCACAGCCAGCCGCCCAGCAGCGCCAGCGCCGCCAATAGCGAAAACAGCGGCCACAGCCGCAAGAGCAGCGGGAGATTGAACAGCGCCAGGAAGGCCATCAGCCGCAGATACATCATGCCGGAAGCCATCACGATGGCCCCGGCGTACTCGCGCGGCGCGGCGGCGCCGGCGGAACGGCGCGCCAACACCACCGTGGTGACGGTGGACGAATAGGCGCCGCCGGCCAGCGCCGCCAGCAGCAGGCCGCCGCGCCCCTGGCGCAGCCGCTGCAGCAAATAGCTGCCATAGGAAATAGCGCTGACCGCCACCACCACCAGCCAGGTGTTGAACGGATTGATCTGGAAGCGGCTCATGGCCTGATTGGGCAGCAGCGGCAGAATCACCGCGGCCAGCAGCAGAAACTGGGTGAGGATGAGGATGTCCGTCGGGTCGATGCGTTGGGCCAGGGTTTCCAGCCGCGTCTTGAATTCCAGCAGCAGCAGGCTGGCCACGGTCAGCGTGGCGGCCAGCCAGTACAGCTCGCGGCAGACCAGCACGCCGATCAGATAGGTGGCCAGGCCGGTCATCTCGGTGGTGACGCTGGAATAGCCGGAGCCGCTGAGCTTGTGCCAGTACGACATCAGCAGGAAAGCCGCCACCACCGCGAAGCCGAGCGCCACCGGCATCCATTCGCCGTGCGCCAGCGTGGCGATGACATAGCCGATCAGGCCGATCAGCGGATAGGTGCGCACGCCGCCGAAAGCGTATTTATCGCCGCCGGCCTTGCGCTCTTCCCGCTCCAGCCCGATCAGGAAGGCCAGGAACAGCACCAGGGTGATTTGCGTCGCCTCGGGCGGCAGCCAGTCCAGATAGCGCATGGGCAGGGGTTTCCGTTTGAAACGGTACTGTCTTCAAGATATCCCGTATGGATGGCTGTGTATACCAGCGATGTCGTCGCCGCGCAGGCTGGTTGATTCGGATCAGGCGCGCGGGCTGTGGATCAATCGGCTATTGGACTTGATGTGTGGATAAGTCGGCAGAAGGCCAACAAAAACCCGCGCCTGGCGGCGCGGGCTGCGGGGTGGCTGCGGCAGGCGCTTATACCGCCATCACCGCCTCGATCTCGTCCACCGTCTTCGGAATCGGCTCGCCCAGCACGCGGCTGCCGTCTGCCGTCACCAGCACGTTGTCTTCGATGCGGATGCCGCCGAAGTCGGCGTATTCGCGGAATTTGGCGTAGTTGATGAAGGCGCTGTGGCGTTCTTCCTTCTCCCAGGCTTCGATCAGCGCCGGAATGAAGTAAACGCCCGGCTCAACCGTCACCACCATGCCGGCCTTCAGCGGCTTGCCCAGGCGCAGGTAGCCCAGGCCGAACAGCGGGCTGCGCTCGGCGCCGTCGCCGTAACCGACCAGGTCTTCGCCCAGCGCTTCCATATCGTGCACGTCCATGCCGATCTGGTGGCCCAGGCCGTGTGGGAAAGCGATGGCATAGGCGCCGGATTCGACGATGGCGTCGACGTCGCCGCGGAAGAAGCCCAGCTCGGCCATGCGCTCCACCATCACGGCGGCGGACAGTTTGTGGATGTCCTGGTATTTGACGCCGGGTTTGATGGCGGCGATGGCGGCCTCCTGCATCTCCAGCACGATGTCGTACAACTCGCGCTGGCGGGTGGAGAACTTGCCGCCCACCGGGAAGGTGCGGGTGATGTCGCTGGCGTAGCCACCGCCGCTGGCGCAGCCGGTGTCGTTCAGCACCAGGTCCCCCTGCTGCAGCACATTGCCGTGGCCATGGTTGTGCAGCACTTCGCCGCGCTTGGAGAAGATGGACGGGTAGGCCAGATGCCAGTCATGGCGGCGCATGATGCCTTCCATGATGCCCACCACCTGGTATTCCAGCACGCCCGGCTTGGCGTTTTGCATGGCCGCGATGTGCATGGCGTGGGTCACGCCCAGCGCGTTTTCCATCTCGGCGATCTCTTCCTCGCCCTTGATCTCGCGCAGCGCCACCACGGCGCGGGTCAGCTCGGGACAGAAGCCGGCCTTGACCTCGGCCGGATGCACGTCCAGCAGACGGCCCAGCTCTATCATGGTTTCGCCGCGGTACGGCGCCAGGTAGCGCACCGGGCGGCCGGCGGCGCGGGCCTCGGCCAGCAGTTGGGCCAGTTCGGCGTACGGGCGGCTTAGGCCGACTGCCGCCTTGGCGGCGCGTTCGGCCAAGCTGGGCAGCGGGCCGGTCCAGACGATGTCGGATACGTCCGGGTCATTGCCGAACAAGGTGGCTTCGCCGCTGTCGGCGTCGATCACGCCGGCCAGGCCCGGCTCGTTCAGGCCGAAGAAGTAGCGGAAGCTGGAGTCCTGCACAAAAGGCAGAGTGTTGTCGTGGTAGTTCATCGGCGAGTCGACATTGCCGACGAACAGCAGCAGGCCGGACAGACTTGCCTGTTGCAGGCGGGCGCGGCGCGCGGCGAAGACGGAAGGGGCGAACATGCTTTTCTCCTTTTGCCGCAGGGCGGCTAAGCATGCCGCTGCGGATAGATTTAGCCGTCTAACTTATCACGCGCCGGCCCGGCCGGCCAGCCGCCGGCTCAAGGCGCGGCCGCGGTTTCCGCCTTGGAAGGCGCAGGCTTGGCCGGTTGCAGCAGCCAGCGCAGCAGGCCGCCGGCCAGCATGGCCCACAAGGGCGCTCCCAGGCCGGCGATGCTGACGCCGGAGGCCGCCACCACGAAGGTCAGCAGCGCCGCTTCGCGGTGTTCGCCGTCGGCCAGCGCCGCGCCCAGCGACGAGGCCAGGGTGCCGAACAGCGCCAGCCCGGCCGCCGTCACCACCAGCGCCTTGGGCAGCAGCAGCACCAGGGCGGCCAGCGCGCCGCCGGCCAGGCCCAGGACGATGTAGAACAGGCCGCAGAACAGTCCGGCCACGTAGCGGCGGCTGCGGTCCGCATGCGCTTCCGGGCTGGTGCAGATGGCGGCGATGATGGCGGCCAGCGTCACGCCGTGGCCGCCGAACGGCGCCGTCAGCAGCGAGGCGACGCCGAGCACGGTGACCGGGGAGCGAGCGGGAACGCTATAGCCAAAGGTGCGCAGCACGGCCATGCCGGGCAGGAACTGGCTGGTCAAGGCCAGCAGGGCCAGCGGCAAGGCCAGATTGATGAAAGCGGACCACGACCAGGCCGGCAGGGTGAAGGCTGGGCCGACGATGCCGGAGAGCGCGCCGGCCGGTGGCGCGTGGAGCTGTCCTTGGCCCGCGCACAGTGCCACGCCCAGCGCGATGGCCGCCAGCAGCGCCCAGCGCCCAAACCAGCGCCGGCCGGCAAAAAACAGCGCCGCCATCGGCAGCACCAATGCCAGCTGCCGCGCGGCCTCGGTCACCACCTCGCCGACAAAATGGAACAGGATGCCGGCCAGCAGCGCCGCCGCCAGCGCGGGCGGAAACAGCGCCATCAGCCGGTCGAACAGGCCGCTCGCGCCCACCAGCGTCACGATGGCCGCCGCGGCCAGGAAGGCGCCGATCGCCTCCGGGTAAGGCACGCCGGGCAAGGCCGTCAGCAGCAGCGCCGCACCGGGCGTGCTCCAGGCGGTGATCACCGGGGCCTTCCAGCGCCAGCTCAGCCACAGGCCGGCCACGCCGGAGCCGATGGACACCGCCCACACCCAGGAGCCGAGCTGGCCGGCGCTGAGGCCGGCCGATTGCGCGGCATGGACGATGATCAGAAATGGGCCGGAATAACCGACCAGCAAGGCCAGCGCGGCGGCCAGGGCCGAGGACGGCGCGGCGTCGCGCCGCAGGGTTTGCCAAAACTTCATGAGCGGGCTTTCTTGAATCAAGACGAATAGCGGCAGCGTGCCATGCCGGCCGCCAACGTCCTCCCACAAGCCAGGTAAACAGTTTGTATGCGGCGCAATCTGTTTGATATAACAGTTGCATGGAAGCGATCTACCAAGACATAGCACGCCAATTGGCGGCGAGAATGGACGCCGGCGAATTCCCGCCCGGCAGCAAGCTGCCCTCGGTGCGGCAGCTGGCCGCCAGCCACGGCGTCAACAGCCTGACCGCGCTGGCCGCCTACCGCTGGCTGGAACAGAAGCAGCGAGTGGTGGCGCGGCCGCGCGCCGGTTTCTTCGCCGCCCTGCCGGCTGTGTCGGCAGCTGCAGCCCTCCACCGCGCGCTGCCATCGCCGGCCACGCTGGTGGACGTGGACAGCCGCATGTCGCAGCTGGTGGCGTTGTCGGCGTCCGATGTGGCGGTGCAGCTGCACATGGCCGAGGCCCACCACAGCCTGTACCCGGCGGCCGAGCTGGCGCGGCGGCTGCAGCAAACGCTGCTGCGTCAGCCGGAGCTGATCGGCGCCTACCTGCCGGCCGCCCAGCATGAGCGCCTGTGCGCGCAACTGCGGCAGATGGCCGCCGGCTGGCAGATGGAGGTGAAGGCGGATGAGATCCTGTTCTGCAACGGCATCACCGAGGGCATCAGCCTGGCCTTGCGGCATTTGACCCGTCCCGGCGACACGGTGGCGGTGGAAACGCCGGTGTACTTCGGCCTGCTGCAGACGCTGGCGGCGCTGGGACTGAAGGCGCTGGAAATTCCGTGCACGCCGGACGCAGGCCTGTCGCTGGAGGCCTTGGAATTTGCGCTGCAGTACGGCCCGCCGGTGCGCTGCCTGGTGACGGTGACCAATTACCAGAACCCCACCGGCGCGCGCATGCCGGACGACAACAAGAAACGGCTGCTGGCGCTGGCGCGCCGCCATGGCGTCACCCTCATCGAGGACGACGTGTTCGGCGAGCTGTATTTCGGCGAGGCGCGGCCGACGCCGCTGAAGGCCTGGGACCGCGACGGCGACGTGATCTACTGCGCCTCGTTCACCAAGAGCCTGGCGCCGTCGTTCCGCCTGGGTTGGTTGTCCGGCGGCCGCCACCACGCGGCCTTGGAGTGGCTGCGCGCCAGCAGCAGCCTGGTCAGCCCGGCGCTGCTGTTGGGGGTCTTGAGCGATTTGCTGGCCAGCGGCGACTACGCCCGCATCAGCCAACGCCTGCGCCGACAGCTGGCGCGGCAGATGGAGCAGGTAGCCGACGCGGTGCTGGCAGCCTTCCCGCGCGGCACCGCGCTCAGGCGGCCGCAGGGCGGGCTGTTGCTGTGGGTGGAAGGACCGGAAGGCCTGGACAGCGGACGGTTGCTGGAGGCGGCGCTGAAGGAATCGATCAGCTTCGCGCCGGGCATGTTGTTTTCGGCGGAACCGCGTTTCCGCCATTGCCTGCGGCTGAATTTCGGCCAGCCTTGGGACGCGGCGCAACAGGCGGCCATCGCCCGGCTGGGCGCGCTGGCCGCCGAACAACTGAGGACGACATGATAGAAGACGGTTTGCTGATCCGCCCGCCCGAGGCGGCCGAACTGCCGCTGCTGGCGCAAATAGAGCGCCGCGCCGCGCGGCTGTTCTCCCTGGAAGACCTGCCTTCCGCGCTCAGCGAAGACACGCTGCCGGCCGGGATGCTGAGCGATGCCCGCGACGCCGGCCTGTTGTGGGTGGCGGACGATGGCGGCCTGCCAGTCGGCTTCGCGCTGGCAGAGAGGCTGGATGGCCAGTTGCATCTGGCCGAAATGGACGTGGACCCAAGCCACGCCCGCCGCGGCATAGGCGCGGCGCTGCTGCGGCAGGTTTTAGCCCAGGCCGCTCGGCATGGCTGCGCCGCCGTCACGCTGACCACCTTCGCCCACTTGCCATGGAACGCGCCATTCTATCGCCGCCATGGCTTTCAGGATTTCGCGCCCGCCGCCGGCAGCCAACTCGCGGCGCGGCTGCGCGCCGAGGCGGCGGCCGGTTTCCGCAATCGCGTCGCCTTGCGGCGCGTCATCGACTGAGGCCGTACGATGGACAGAATCGATAGCGTGGTCATCGGCGCCGGCGTGGTTGGCCTGGCCGTCGCCAAGGCGCTGGCCGAGGCCGGGCGCGAGGTGGTGATCGTCGAGGCGGAGCAAGCCGTCGGCCAGCACGCCTCCAGCCGCAACAGCGAGGTGATCCACGCCGGCCTGTATTACCCGGCCGCCAGCCTGAAGGCCAAGCTGTGCGTGGAAGGGCGCGAGCTGCTCTACCGTTACTGCGCCGAACGCGCCATTCCGCATGCGCGCCTGGGCAAACTGATCGTCGCCAGCCGCGACGGCCAGCTGGCCAGGCTGGGTGCCCTGGAGGCGCAGGCGCGCGCCAACGGCGTGGCCGATATCCAGCGGCTGTCCGCCAGCCAGGCCCGCGCGCTGGAGCCGGCGCTCGATTGCGCCGCCGCCCTGCTGTCGCCGTCCACCGGCATCGTGGACAGCCACGCGCTGATGTTGTCCTTGCTCGCCGATGCCGAAGCCGCCGGCGCGCAGCTGGCGCTGGCATCGCCGATGGAGAGCGGCGTGGTCACGCCGGACGGCATCGTGCTGCGCGTGGCCGGCCTGGAGCTGCTGGCCGAGCGCGTGGTCAATGCCGCCGGCCTGTTCGCGCCCGATGTCGCCCGCGCCATCGCCGGCCTGCCCGCCGCTGCGATTCCGCAGGCCCATTACGCGCGCGGCGTGTATTTTTCGCTGCAGGGCCGCGCGCCGTTCTCGCGGCTGATCTATCCGCTGCCGGAAGCCGGCGGCCTGGGCAGCCATTTGACCTTGGACCTCGCCGGCCAGGCGCGCTTCGGCCCGGATGTGGAATGGGTGGACGGCGTCGACTACCGCGTCGATCCGGCGCGCGCGGCCGCCTTCTACCGCGCGGTGCGCGCCTGGTGGCCGCAGCTGCCGGACGGCGCGCTGTCGCCCGGTTACGCGGGCATCCGCGCCAAGATCGCCGGCCCCGGCGAGCCGGATGCCGACTTCGTCATCCAGGGGCCGGCGCGCCACGGCGCGAAGGGCCTGGTCAACCTGTTCGGGATCGAATCGCCTGGCCTCACCAGCTGCCTGGCCATCGCCGATGCCGTGGCCGCGCTGCTGGATTAGAGCAAATCGCTTACAATCGCCGGCAAAGGGGAGAAACCACAAGCATGCTGATCCTGAATCAAAGACAACAAGAGCTGCTGGACATGGTCAGGCGCGAAAGCTATGTCAGCGTGGAGAAGCTGGCCGAATACTTCGAAGTCACCCGGCAGACCATACGCCGCGACATCACCTTGCTGGCCGAGCATCAGCAGCTGCAGCGCTACCACGGCGGCGCCAGCGTGCTGTCCAGCGTGGAGAACGTCGCCTACCAGGCGCGCCAGGTGCTGTGCATAGAGGAAAAGCGCCGCATCGCGCGCTGTCTGGCGCGGCACATCCCGGACAACGCGTCCCTGTTCATCAACTTGGGCACCACCACCGAGGAAGTGGCCAAGGCGCTGCACCGCCATCGCGGCCTGCGGGTCATCACCAACAATCTGCACGTGGCCGAGCAGATGTGCGACTACCCGGACTGCGAGGTGATCGTGCTGGGCGGCTCGCTGAGGAAGCGCGACCGCGGCCTGACCGGCGAGGCGACGGTGCAGATGATCCGCCAGTTCCGCGTCGACTACGGCATCATCGGCGTGTCCAGCATCGAATCCGACGGCACGCTGCGCGATTATGACTACCGCGAAGTGCGCACCACCGAAGCCATCATCCAGCAGTCGCGCCAGGTGTTTCTGGCGGCCGATCACAGCAAGTTCGACCGCCCGGCGCTGGTGGAGCTGGGCCGGCTGTCCCAGATCGCCGCGCTGTTCACCGACAAGCCGGTGCCGCCGGCCATCGCCCGCTTGATGCAGGAAGCCGGCACGCAATTGCATATCGCCGAATAGCACTGATAAGTATTTTCGGCATTGCTATGCTGAAGCATCGCGTCCAACTGGAGGGGCGGCATGGAACCCTCTTTTTCCGCCCAAAACGGCACGCTGTTCCGCGATGCCTCGGGCCGCTATTGCGCCAGCCTGGATGGCTGTCGTTTTCTCAGCGTGTTTCAGCCGATTTTCTACAAAGGCGGCAGCCTGTTCGGCTATGAGGCGCTATTGCGGGTGGTGGACGAGGGCGGCGAATGGCAGGCGCCGGACCGTTTCCTGGCCAGCCTTTCCCCGGAGCGGGCGCAACTGGCCGACACCCTGGCGCGGCTGATCCATGTCCGCAATTTTGCCCAAAGCCGCCTGGAAACCTGCTTGACCTTGAACCTGCTGGCCGCCACCGTGCAGGAAGACCACCGAGGCCTCACCCACCTGCCCCTGCTGAAAAATCTGCTGCAAAGCGTGGAGCTGGATTGCGGCGGGGTGATTTTCGAAGTGCCGGCGCGCGAGGTGGAGCACCACGGCCAAGCCCTGCTGGACGGCTTGCGCCATGCCGCGGAAATGGGTTTCGGCACCGCGGTCGATGACTTCGGCGCGGCGGAGGCCCCGTACGGCAAGGTGACCGAGCTGTCGCCGGACATCATCAAGCTCCATCCCAGCCTGCTGCATGAATACATGGCGGGCGAAACCAAAAAGCTGCCGGCGCTGCTGGAGTCGGGTTGGCAGATCGGCAGCCGCATGCTGGTGGAAGGCGTGGAAACCGCCGAGCAGCTGGAAGCGATGCGCGCGCTGGGCGTGGAGCTGTACCAGGGCTATTACCTGGGGCGGCCGGGCGAGCTGGCGGTGGCGTGCCAGCTGTAGGGCGCAGGGGCTTATTGGAAATCACGGGTATGGCCTGCGGCCAACCCGCGCTACGGGGCTGCGACTCGTACTAATCCTTAGCGTCAAAGACCATGCGCACAGCGCGCTCGCGGACTGCTGGGGAAAACTTGGTGGATTTGCTCATAGCTCCATTCTCTCAAGTGAGGGAGCCTCCGCGAAACCCGGGGCGGTTCATATCGCAACTTGAAGCGGTGCCACACCATACCATCAATCGGTGACCAGGCAGCTCGCGGGCTTGTCGTTCTCCCTTCTGCTATGGCAGGGAGAACCTGATCAAGCCTGTTCGTGGAGGGGAGCATGGGGGCTGGCTTGACCCCAAGCTTGGTAAGCTTGCCAGGCGGCATTGAGTTTCTGATCCAGACTGTCTGAGTCGGCGATGCCGCTCAAGTTTACCCCCATGCGCTGCAAGCCTCCCGAGATGCGATCCCAATCCTGGTCCACATAGTGACCTTCGGACGTTCCTTGCTGCATTCTGGAGATCCAACCCTGGGTCTTAAAGTCATCAGTCGCTTGCTGCAACGCCTCTGCAGAGGCTTCTTGGATGCGATCATCTTTTTGCAGCACATCGTGAAGCGCGGATAGCTTTTGCATCAGCTTTTGCGCTCCCTGGTAGCTGGCAATCGCGTTATGCTCCAGCTGCATTCTTCCCGTTGTCACAACGGCATTGACCAAGTCCATTTTGTCATTGAACAATGATTTGGCATCAATGATGTTGGATCTACCAATATCCACCTGTATGGCCATTATGGTGCCGGCTGAATCGGCGTCTACCGAGCCATGGTTGTAAAGCAAGCCCGTTAGTTTAACCAAGTCATCGACGCTAATGTTTTTCACGTCATAGTGTTTTATCAACTGCAGCATGCTCTCGCTCATGCCGTAGTCATTGTGGGCAGAGGATTCTCCAGAGGATGCCGTCGCCGTCGGCTCTTGAGATTGAGGTGCGCTAACTACCGGGGTATTCGCAGGGCTTTGAACACGCACCGTAAGGTTAGGGTTAGTGCTGACATAGGATTGAGCTAGCGGAATGGACGGAAGGTTGTTCATGTCGATCAGGAAGTTTGTGTTGTCTCTCATGAGATCGGCTTCGCGAGTCTTAACTTAACTTTCCCCTGTCAAAATTGACAGGGGAAAGTTACTTAGTTACTTGGATACGTCACATTCAATTTCCAGTTTTGTTGATCCGCGGGGCCATATGCTCCGATCAGGAAGCGAAAGGTTCCACCCGACTGAACTGCATTCAAATAACCATAGTTGCTGTTTGAAACGGCTTTGTTGCATAACTCAAAAATCATGCCAAAATGTGGAAGATTTATGGTGGAAAATTTCACACCAGTGTCAGCAATTTTCTCTACCTTTCTTGCTGCACAGTGGCACAAAAATTAGTTATGCAACAAAGCCGTTTGAAACTAGAACCCATTTCCCGGTGAAATCTTTTTTTTCGAATCTAATGGATAAAGGGATATTTCCAACAGTAAACCCAGCCTGGTGCGTTCCTCTGCATGCTGTAGTGTAAGGACCAAATGCAATCCAATAATCACCCTGATTAGGTATCGAGCCACTAACCGGATAAGGGCCAATCGAGCGCGGACATGGTGAGTTCGGATCTCCAATCCCCGTCACTACAGGATTCTTCAGACTCTGTTTCAATAAAACCTTTGAGCCGTCAGGCTTTATAAATTCTTTAAGCTGGGATGACTCAATGGATTCAGGTGCGGCGACTGCAATTGTGGGAACGGTGACGGAAAATAAAGACAGTATTAATACTGTTCTCGATAGAGTAATTTTCACTAGAAACTCCAATAAGCACGATGGAGCTTAATTATATTTTAAAATGACAACGTCTTGTCAGTTGATGGTATCGATTCCATCGAACAGACAGGACACCTCACTGCGTGTCTTGTTTTCGTTTAGACTACATCCAACTCATGGACATCATCCGGCAGCAGTCCCAGCAGCTTATCAGCGCCGCCGCCCTCGCCGACATCGACGACCGCGTACCCCGGATATTGCCAAGATGAGCGTGGCTTGGCGGAACTCCCGGCTTGGCCGGGATTCCGCCCTACGGTTGATGGTTTCGCGTAGGGCGGATACCCCGTTCACGGGGTGATCCGCCGCTCACGGCGTACCCATTAACCAACTTCCATCAAACCGACACCTCCGCCGGTCGGGTCTTGGCCTGCCAGCTGTCGCCGCCTCTATCCAGGCTCAAACTGAGCCAAGCCAGCAAGGCCAGCGCCGCGCCCAGCCACAAGGGCGCGCGCAGGCCCCAGCCGGCGTCCAGGCACAGGCCGCCGGCCCAGGCGCCGAACATCAGGCCCAGATTGATCACCGCCATGTGCAGGCTGTTCGTCATCGCTCCGCTTCCTCCGGCCCGTACCACCCGCGCCACCATGGCTGGGTTCATCGGCAGGCCGGCCGCGCCCAACAGGAACACCGCCGCCACGGTCAGCGCCTGCCATTGCGCGCCCAGCGCCAAGGCAGTCATCGCCATTAGCAGCGTCAGGATGCCGCCCTGCAGCACGCGGCGGGTATGGCGGTCGGCCAGTCGTCCGGTGACCAGATTGCCCAATACCGTGGCCACGCCGTAGACGCCAAACAGCACAGGCGCCATGGCGGCGGAGAAGCCGCTGACCTGCAGGAACAAAGGCGCCAGATAGGTGAAGACGGCGAACACCGAGCCGATGATCAGCGCGCTGGACAGGTAAGCCGCCCACAAGGCCGGCCTGGCCAGCGCGCGGATTTCCTCAGCCGCCTCCTGGCGCGCCGGCTTCGCGCCGGCCGGCGTCAGGACGGCGATGCCCAGCATGGCCAAGCCAACCAGGCCCGCCACCAGCCAGAAGGACATGCGCCAGCCCCAGCGCTGGTCCAGCAGCGCGGCCATGGGCAGGCCGGCGACGGACGCCAGCATCAGGCCGTTCAGCACCAGGCCGGCGGCGCGGGCGATGCGATCCATGCCTACCAGTTCTCCGGCCAGGGCCAGCGCCACGCCGAAGAAGGTCGACTGCGCCACGCCGCAAATGATGCGCGAGGCCAGCATTTGAGCGTAGCTGTCGGCGGCGCCGATCAGCTGGCCGGCTAGGAACACCGCCAGCAGGCCCAGCAAGGCCGGTTTGCGCCGCGCCGCGCGCAGCCGCCAGATCAGCAGCGGCCCGCCCACCACCACGCTGGCGGCGAAGGCGGACACCAGATTGCCCACTTCGGCCAGCGAGGCGTGGAACGCCGCCGCCAGCGACGGCATCATGCCGGCCACCATGAATTCCGAGGTGGCCATGGCGAAAATGCACAGGCTCAGCAGATAGATGGCGGCGGGCATCAGGCGGTCCTCCCATTCAGCGCGGCGTAAACGGCATGCAGCCATTGCTGGCTAAACGCGCCCACGGAGCCTTCCAGCACGGTATTGGTGCAGACCACGAAGCTGATGCCGCGCGCCGGGTCCGCCAGCCAGCTATGGCCGTAGGCGCCCAGCCAGCGCCAGCTGCCGCGGCTGGCCGGCAGGCCCGCGCTTACCGGGTCGCGCAGCACGGCGCCAGCCAGACTGTGGCCCCAGCCGGGCCAACCTTCCATCTCGATGCCGATGATTTGGTCGCGCATCATTTCATCGCGCCACTCGCGTGGCAGCCAGTCTTCGCGCCCGCCGCGCAGCGTCTCCAGCAATGTGAGAAAGTCCCCTGCCGTGCCGACCATGCCCGCGCCGCCGGAGGGATAGGCTTGCTTATCCAGCGCTCTATCCGGCGAGAAGGCGATGCCGGCGAGTTCCGGCTGTAGGATCAGCCGATGCGCCTGCCCCATGCGTTGCGGCCCGCTCTCGGTTTCGGCATAAGCCGCGCCCAGGCGGGCCGGATCGACGGCGTGGAAGGCGGTATCGGCCAAACCCAACGGAGCCGTCACCTCCCGCCTCACCAACTCAGGCAGCGGCAAGCCGGTGGCCGCTTCCAGCGCCGCGCCGATGACGTCCGTTGCCAGCGAATAGATCCAGCCTTGGCCCGGCGCTTGCCGCAGCGTCTGTGCCGCGAGCCGGCGCAGATTCTCCTCCAGGCTGATGGCAGCCTGGTCCAGCCCGTCGGACACGCCGGCCGCATGATAGGCGCCGCCGCCGGCCGGCTCCAGAAAGCCGTAGCCCAGCCCCGCGGTGTGGGTCAGCAGCTGGCGCAGGGTGATGGCGCGTTGGCTGCCGTCGGCCAGGCGCGGCGTGAAATACGGCAGGTAGTCGCTGACGGCGGCATCCAGCCGCAACACGCCACGCGCGGCCAGCCGGATCGCCGCGCAGCTGGTGTACAGCTTGCTGAGCGAGGCTAGTCGGAACAAGCTGTTTGGTCGCATGGCGACGCCAGCCTCGCGGTCGGCCCAGCCGGCGGCGCGGTGATAGACGCGCTGGCCGTTGACGGCCAGCCAGGCCTCGGCGCCGATCAGCCGTCCCTCGTTCAGCGCGGCGTCCAGCATGCGATCCAGGGCGGCAGTGTCCACGGAGTGTGTCGCTTCGATATGCATGATCCAGGTCCAAAACAAGAAGATGGACCGATGCTAAAAGCCCGCGCATGACGAATAAATTGGTTAGCATTCCGTTCAAAACGGAATTTCATTCCGTAATGGATATCACAATGGAAAAAATGAGCGGAATCGAGCTGTTCGCGCAGGTGGCGCGCCAGGGCAGCCTGGTGGCGGCGGGACGGCAGCTGGGCCTGTCGGCGTCGGCGGTGGGCAAGGGTCTGCAGCGGCTGGAGCAAAGATTGGGCGTGCGGCTGGTTCACCGCAGCACCCGGCGGCTGGCGCTGACCGCCGAGGGGCAGCAGTATCTGGCGCGCTGCCAGCGCATCCTGGATGAGGTGGACGCCGCCGAGCGCGAGCTGCAGCAAGGACTGGCCGCGCCCAGCGGCAGGCTGAAAGTGGGCGTGCCGCACGAAAGCGGCCTGCTGACGTCGCATCTGGCCGGCTTCATGCGCGCTTACCCGCAAGTGGCGCTGGATCTCGATTACAGCGACCGGCTGGTGGACGTGATAGGCGAGGGTTTCGACGTGGTGGTGCGCGGCGGCGAGCCAGGCGATTCACGGTTGGCCGGACGCAAGCTGGGCGGCTACCGCATGCTGCTGGCCGCCTCTCCAGCCTATTTGGAGGAATGCGGCGCGCCGGGCTCAGCCGCGGACCTGGCGCGGCACCGCTGCCTGCACTACCGCTTCCCCAGTAGCGGCAAGCTGCTGCCTTGGCCGCTGGTGCTGGCCGAGGGCGAGGAGGCGTCGCCGCCGGTCAGCGCCAGCTGCAATACCGGCGAAGCCCTGATCGAGCTGGCGATGCGCGGCATGGGCATAGTCTGCATGCCGGACTTCTCCATCCGCCGCGAACTGGCCTCCGGCGCGCTGCTGGCGCTGGACAAGCCGCAGGTGCGGCGCAGCGGCAATCTGTATCTGCTCTGGCCGTCCACGCCGGCCATGCCGCCGCGGCTGCGCGCCTTCATCGACTACATGGCGGCGCATGTGTTCGCGGGTTGAGCGCCGGCTAAGGTTTTCGCGGGCATCGCCGTTGGCGAACCCGCGCCACTCCTGCCATGGCGTGGCGGCGGCGCGCTGGAAATGGAAAACCCGGCCAGCGGCCGGGTTTCGCGAAACAGGGCAAGCCGCGCGGGCTCAGGCCTCGGACAGCACCAGCCTGACGTTGTGTTCTTCCAGCAGCTTGGTGACCGGCTCCGGCGGCGCGGCATCGGTGAATACGGTGTGGAATTCGCTGATGTGGCCCATGCGCACCAGCGCGTTGCGGCCGAACTTGCTGTGGTCGGCGGCCAGGTAGCGGTGGCGGGCGTTGTTCATCATCGCCTGCGCCACGCGCACCTCGCGGTAGTCGAAGTCCAGCAGCGAGCCGTCCGGCTCGATGCCGGAGACGCCGATGATGGCGTAGTCCACCTTGAACTGGTTGATGAAGTCCAGCGTTGCCACGCCGGTGATGCCGCCGTCGGACGCGCGCACCGTGCCGGAAGTGATCATCGCGGTGAAATCCGGGTTGGTGGACATGATGGAGGCGACGTGGATGTTGTTGGTGATGACGCGCAGGCCCTTGTGCGTGGCCGTCAGCGCTTGCGCCACCGCTTCAATGGTGGTGCCTATGCTCATGAACAGCGAGGCGTGGTCCGGGATGCTGCGCGCGATCATGTCCGCGATATGGGCTTTTTCGCTCTGGAACTTTCCTTTGCGAGCAAAGTAGTCCTCGTTCTCCACGCTGTTGCCCAGCGCGGCGCCGCCGTGATAGCGGCGCAGCAGGTTGGCCTCGCACAGCTGGTTGATGTCGCGGCGAATGGTTTGCGGCGTGACATCGAGCAGACGGGCCAGCTCTTCGATCGGCATGAAGCCGTTTTCGCGGACCAGTTGCAGAATCTTGTCGTGACGTGGAGAGCGGCTCATAACTATTCGGAATCGAAAATCACGTTACTTTAGTAACATATTTGTCCCCGCAATAGCAAATGCAGGATGCAAAAAAAGCCGCATGTGCGTCCTAGCGCAAGACTGGCTGCTCGCGCTTGGGCAAGGGGCTTGGCGTGATTCCCGGCGCAGATGCCGACCGGCGCGCAGGCGATGCCCTCGCGCCAGTGTGCGCGGTTAGTGCGTGATCACCACCTTGCCGAAGTGGCGGCGCGCGTCGAAATGCTCAAACGCCGCGCGCGCCTGGTCGAAGGCGAAGGCTTGGTCTATCACCGGGCGCAGGCGATGCTGGCCGATGGCGCGCAGCATCGCCTCCAATCCGTCGCGGTGGCCGACCGCGATGCGTCTGAGCGTGGCGCCGCTCATGAAGAAGCGCATGAAGTCCAGCGCCGCGCCGCCCTGGTCCAGAAAGCCGATCACCGCGATCTCGCCGCCCGCCGCGATGGCGGCCAGCGATTGTTCCAGCGTGCCCTGGCCGCCCACTTCGATGATCCTGTCCACGCCCAGGCCGCCGGTCAGCGCCCGCGCCCGCGCGCCCCAGTCCGGCGTGGCCTGGTAGTCGATGACCTCGTCGGCGCCCAGCGCCCGCAGCCGCTGCGCCTTGTCCGCGCTGGAGGTGGTGGCGATCACGCGCGCGCCCATCAGCTTGGCCAATTGCAGCGCGAACAGCGATACGCCGCCGCTGCCTTGCACCAGTACGGTGTCGCCTGCCTGTAGCGGCTTGGGTTCTGTCAGGGCGGTCCAGGCGGTCAGCGCGGCGCAGGGCAGCGCGGCGGCCTCGGCGTAGCTCAGATGGTCCGGCACCCGGACCAGCGCCTCCTCGCGCACCGCCTTGTACTGGCACAGCCAGCCGTCCAGATTGCTGCCGTACTGGCGCGCGGCCTGCGCCAGCGGGAACGGCCCGCCGAACCACTCCGGGAAGAAAGCGTTGCAGACGCGGTCGCCGACGGCGAAGCGGCGGCTGTCCTCGCCCAGCGCGACGATGTCGCCGGCGCCGTCGGACAGCGGAATCAACCCATCTTGCCAGCTCATCGGATAGCGGCCGTGCAGCAGCGCCAGGTCGCGGTAGTTCAACGAACTGGCGCGCACCCTGACCAGCACTTCGCCGCGGCCCGGTTGTGGCATGGCTTCGTCGTGCCGTTGCAGATGGTCGAGGGCGCCGAAGCGCGAAAAACGGTAGCTTTGCATCGTAATGGTCCTGTTGAGAAACAACGCGGCCATCTTGCCGCGAGCAAGCGGTATGATGAATGACTTGCCGTGCCGGCTTTTTCACCATTCGTCTCAAACTGCCATGGACCTGCTGGAAAACCTGTTTACCGCCATGCGGGTGGAAAGCGCGCTGTACGCGCGACTGGAAGCGCGCGCGCCTTGGGGCATCGATTTTGCGCATCAAGTGTCGGCCCGTTTCGGCATTGTCGGCCATGGCCGTTGCTGGCTCAGCGGCGCCGGACTGGACCAGCCGCTGGCATTGTCGGCCGGCGATCTGTTCATCGTCAGCGGCGGCCAGCGCTTCAGCCTGCTGGACGCGCCGCAGCGCCCGGCCGTTCCTTGCGAAGAGGTCTTCGCCGGCCGCACCGCCGGGCTGATTCGCTTTGGCGGCGAGGGCGATAAAACCGATGTCGTGTCCGGCCGTTTCGTATTCGACGCCGCCGCCGGCGCGCCGCTGATGGCGCTGTTGCCGCCGGTGCTGCATGTGCCGCTGGACGCCGAGCGGGCGCGTTTGCTCCAGGCCGCGCTGGAGATGATTGCGCGCGAGAATGCCGAGCCGGGGCTGGGCTCGCGGCTGGTGGTGCAGAAGCTGGTGGATGTGTTGCTGATCGAGGCATTGCGGATTTATTGCCTGTCAGGCCGCGGCCAGGGCTGGCTGGGCGCGCTGTCGGACCCGCGCTTGTCGCCGCTGTTGCGCGCCCTGCATGCCGATTTGGCGGCGCCTTGGACGTTGCAGACGATGGCCGCGCGGGCCGGCATGTCTCGTTCCGCCTTCGCCCGTCATTTCCGCCAACGGGTGGGCGACACGCCGCTGAATCATCTGACGGCCTGGCGCATCGACCGCGCGCGCGGCTTGCTGCGCGAGAGCCGGCTGCCTCTGGCTGAAGTGGCGGCGCGCGTCGGCTACGACAGCGACGCCGCCTTCCAGCGCGCGTTCAAGCGGCTGACCGGGATGCCGCCGGGAGAATACCGGCGGGCGGCGGCAGATTAGCCGCAGGCTGCGGCCAGCGCAGCCGCTGCCAGCGTCAGCGTGGTGTCGATGGCCGGCATGCCGCAATTGGCGTCGTTCAGCACCAAGGGCAGTTCGGTGCAGGCCAGCGCCACGCCATCGCAACCCTGGGCCTGCATGGACTGCACCACTTGCAGCAGCGCGGCCAGCGTTTCGTCGCTGGCGCGGCCGGTGGGCACCAGTTCGGAGAAAATCGCGCGCTGGATGATGGCCTGCTGCGCTTCGTCGGGGATCACTTCCGCTATGCCGCGGGCGGCGAGCGGCGCCTGGTACAACCGGCGCGCCATGGTCCAGCGCGTGCCGAGTATCGCCACTCGTTTCAGGCCGCGCGCCGCGCAGGCGTCGGCCACCACGTCTAGCATGCTGATCAGCGGGATGGGCGAGCGGGCGCGGATGTCGTCCATCACCAAGTGCACGGTGTTGGCGGGGATCACCGCCAGTTCGGCGCCGGCGCCGGCCAGGCGTTGCAGCGAGCCGACGATGGAGTCGGCCACCTTATCCCAGCGGTCGTCGTCCTGGGCTTGGTGCACGATGCCGAAATCCGGCTGGTCCAGCACAAAGCGCGGGTGATGATGGGCGGGAAAGCGGTCTGCGCACAGACGATGGATCTTGGAGAGGCAATCGACGGCGCCGGGCACGGTCACGCCGGCGATGCCTATGGTTTTTGCTGTCATGATTCTGCCAGTCTGGCGGCGCCGCATGCCGGCGCCAACCGGCGCAGTCTACGCATCAGTCACTAAAATGACAATGTCCCATGCCCGTTCCAGGTGTCGCCGGCGCGCAGCCGGCGGATGAAGGCATCCAGCGGCATCGGTTTGGCGATGTAGTAGCCCTGCAGCCAGCCGACGCCGAGCTGGCACAGGTAGTCGAACTGCTCGGCGGTTTCCACCCCTTCTGCCACCGTCTCCAGACCCAGCTTGGCCGCCAGTTCGGCCACGCTGTCCACGATGTGGGCCGATAGCCCGTCGCTGCCGATGCCGGCGACGAAGCTCTGGTCTATCTTCAGTCCGTCCACCGCCAGCTGCTGCAGATACACCAGGCTGGAGTGGCCGGTGCCGAAATCGTCCAGCGCGATGGTGATGCCCAGCGCATGCAGCTGGCGGAACAAGGCCTCCACTTTCGGTGTGATGGTAATGATCTCGCGTTCGGTCAGCTCCAGCGTCAGCGTCGCGCCGCAGCCGGCCAGCGCGCGCTGCCAGGCTTCGCAGTCGCTGTAGAAACGCGGGTCGTCCAGATGGGCGCGGCTGATGTTCAGCCCCAGATGGAAGCCGTCCGGCAGCCGCAGCGCGGCCAGTTGCCGCAGCAGCCGGTTCATCATGCTGCGCGTCATCGGCACGATCATCCCGCTCTCCTCGGCGCGCGGGATGAACAGGTCGGGACGGATCAGCCCTTCGCGCGGATGGCGCCAGCGCATCAATACCTCCGCCCCCTGCCAGCCGGCCTGCCTGGGCCGGACGATAGGCTGCAGGAAGCCTTCGAATTCCTCGTTGTCCAGCGCGCGCAGCAGCTCCTCGGTGGGCGAGGCCGGCCGCCCTAGCAGCCGATACAGCGTGCCGCCGGCCAACAAGCTCAGCGCCGCCACGACCAATAGCAGCGCGGCATGATGTTGCCACAGCACCCAGTGGCCGGCGGGCAGCGCGTAGCCGGTGGAAACCGAATACGGGTAGCGCGTGGAATGGCGCTGCGCCTGGATCTGGGTGGGATGCGGCGGCTGGCCGTCGCCGGTTTTGTGCGGGCCCAGCCAGCGCGTGCCCACGATCAGGTAGACCGGGCCCTCGTCGCTGGCGTCCTGCAAGGCCAGTTGCAGGTAGCGGCCGTCCACTGCCGACAGCGCATCGCCATGCTCGCCGCGCAGCCGGAAATGCAGCACCGGCACATCGGGCGTGGTGCGGTTGCCGGGCAGCAGCCGCAAGGTGCCGGCGACGAATGGGGTGTTATATGGCTTGGGGTTGGAAATGAGACCCGATAGCGAGGTGCAATAGATCGCATCATCGCGCAGCAGCGCGGTGCTGCGCACGAAGGGCACGATGGTGGCCTGGCGGCGCAGCTCCTGTTCGGCGTCTGCGCAGGGTGCGCCGGCTAGCGGCAGAATGGCGCGGCTTGCCTGCTGTGCCTGATCGAGGATCTCGTCCAGCTGGATTTGGGCCTGCGTCACCTGTTGCTCGGCCTGGCGCCGCAGATCCTGCTTTTCCTGCCATATCAGGGTGGGAATGATGGCCAGCAAGGGCAGCGCGCTGACCAGCAGGCTGGCCAGCAGATGCGACACGCGGTGTTGGCGGCGTGGATGCAAGGGATTCATCGCGTCTCCGCGACAGGACCCCCCGTCCTCAAGGCCTGGTCCGCCGCAATTTGGTTTTAAATAAGCGTTTTATATTAAACCAGAAATGCAAAAACCCTCCGGGCGGAGGGTTTGGCGGACGCGGGGCGGGCTTATGCCAGCCGTGCGCGGTGGCGTGCGATCTGCGCTCTTACCTGGGTCGGCGCGGTGCCGCCGACGTGGTCGCGCTGCGCCAAACTGCCTTCCGGCGTCAATACGGTATAGACATCTTCGGCGATCAGCGCACTGAAGCCCTGCAGCACCGGCAGCGCCAGCTCGGACAGATCGACGCCCTGCTGTTCGGCATGGCGCACCGCCAGCGCCACCACTTCGTGGCTGTCGCGGAAAGGCAGGCCTTTTTTCACCAGGTAGTCGGCCAGGTCGGTGGCGGTGGCGTAACCCTGCAGCACGGCGGCGCGCATCGCCTCCGGCTTCACCGTCACGCCGCGCATCATGTCGGCGTAGATGCGCAGCGTGGTCTGCAGCGTGTCCACGGTGTCGAACAAGGGTTCCTTGTCTTCCTGATTGTCCTTGTTGTAAGCCAAGGGCTGCGCCTTCATCAGCGTGATCAGCGCGATCAGGTGGCCCACCACGCGGCCGGATTTGCCGCGCACCAGCTCCGGCACGTCCGGGTTCTTCTTCTGCGGCATGATGGACGAGCCGGTGCAGAAGCGGTCGGCGATGTCGATGAAGCCGACGCGCGGGCTCATCCACAGGATCAGCTCTTCTGACAGTCGCGACAGGTGGAGCATGACCAAGGACGCCGCAGCGGTGAATTCGATGGCGAAGTCGCGGTCGGACACCGCGTCCAGCGAGTTGTGGCAAACGTCGTCGAAGCCCAGCAGGCCAGCGGTGTAGTGGCGGTCTATCGGGTAGGTGGTGCCGGCCAATGCCGCCGCGCCCAAGGGCAGGCGATTGACCCGCTTGCGACAGTCCTGCATCCGCTCGGCGTCGCGCGCCAGCATCTCCACGTAAGCCAGCAGATGATGGCCGAAGGTCACCGGCTGCGCCACCTGCAGGTGGGTGAAGCCTGGCATCACGGTGGCGGCGTGCTGCTCGGCCAGATCCAGCAGGCTCTGCTGCAGCTCCGCCAGCAGGCCGGCGGTGGCGTCGATCTCGCCGCGCAGCCACAGCCGGATGTCGGTGGCCACCTGGTCGTTGCGGCTGCGGCCGGTGTGCAGGCGCTTGCCGGCGTCGCCGATGCGGTCGGTCAGCCGGCGCTCGATGTTCATGTGCACGTCTTCCAGATCGACGCTCCATTCCAGCTGGCCGGCGCGGATTTCGGCGCGGATTTCGGCCATGCCTCGTCGGATCGCTTCCAGGTCGGCGTCGCTGAGCACGCCGGATCGGTTCAGCATCGCGGCGTGGGCGAGCGAGCCTTCGATGTCGACTTCGGCCAGGCGGTAGTCGAAGCCGATGGAGGCGGTGTAGTGCTTGACGAGTTCGGAAACCGGCTCGGAAAAGCGGCCGGACCAGGCGTGTTGGTCTTGCATGGCGTTGCGTCCCACTGGTGATCGTGCAAAGACCCTACTATGCCAGCCGCCACCGCGCGCGGCCAGTGCGGATTTTGCCTAGGGGCTGTTGACGTTTGGTGAGTGGATCGCGTTTGAGCTACGCCAAACCCGCAGGGCCGGGCGCCTTTCGCGCCGACTCTTCGTTGTTCCGCGCTGGCAGAGAATGACTATGCGGCGCGCGAAACGCCTCGATTCGTCGCAAAACGCATCCCGGCGCGACCGCCCACCAAACGTCAACAGCCCCTAGCGAGTCCGCGCTTGTCCCACCGCCAGCAGGCGGGAGATGGTGCCGTCGGCCAGCATGGCGCGCAGCGTGTGTTCAAATTCGGCTTTTTCCGGCTGCAATGGAGAATGGCGCGCCAGGGCCAGACGGTTGGGATGGGGATTATCCAGCGTCAGCCGCGCGCGCTGCACCCGGCCGGCGAATTCCTCGTTGGACGCCAGCAGCGCGCTTTGCTGCTCATTGTCTATCAGCACATCGATGCGGCCTGCCACCAGCTTGCGGAAGCTCGATTCCACCGTCGGCCCGGCATCGCGGCGGATGCGGCTATCGGCGTCGAATTGCGGCTGGTACTGCACGCCCTCCACCACGCCCACCGTCAAGGGCAGTAGGTCGGCGTAATGGCTGATGTCGCGGCTGTCGCCGCTGCGCTGATACAACGCCAGCCGGTTGTCGTTGGCGAACGGCGGATCCAGGAAATCCAGATAGCGCGCCCGTTGCGGCGTGTTCTGCACGCCTATCATCAGGTCAGCCTTGCCATTCTGCATGGCCGCCAGACAGCGCGACAACGGGCAAGGCAGGAAACGCAGCGAGAGATGCATGCGCCGCGCCAGCTCGCGCACGATATCGGTGTACGGACCGGTCGGCTGGCCTTGGCTGTCGAATGTTTTCCAGGGCGCAAACGCGTTGTAGGCGAAAACCAGCGTTTGCGGGGCAGCCGGCGCGGCTGCCAGCGCCGAGGCGGGCAGAACGAACAGCAACAGGGCGGTCAGTTTCTTCACGGTGGTTTTGCTTGGAAATGTTTTCAGCAATCCTATCTGTTAATCATCAGCAGTACCGACTTTGTCAGCGCATACCGCATCGCCATGTTGTAAAAATGTCGCGTGCTATTGAAATGCTGCGACAGGAAAGATTTTTGTAAGGAATTGATATTTATAAAATTTAAAAAAAGTGTCAGTATGTAAACAAATTGTTTAAGGAGGAGCTTTCCTCCTGTCCATGGAGATGATGCATGTATCGCAAAGCAAAAATATTGTTGCTAACTTCCTTGCTGGCCGGTCAGGCCATGGCGGCGCAATTCGTGGTGTCGGAAAGCCGGGTGTTTCCTCAGGCTCCGGCAGTAGGCAAGCCCTCTCCAGGACTGGTGACGATCAATTTGCTGAACATCGGTGCGGCCGGCAACCTGCTGTCGCCGGTGCTGGGCGGCAACAATCCTGGCGACTTCTCCGTGGCGGCAAACAGCTGCGCCAATATCGCAGTGAACGGTTCCTGCCAGATCAGTTTCAGCTTCACGCCGTCAGCGCCAGGTGGCCGTAGCGCCACTGTGTTGTTGGGCTCCACTCTTATTACCTTGTATGGCAGTGGCAATAGCGGTATCGGCAATGGCGTGTCGCGTAATGGCGCTTGTGCCGTTGGCGCCGCCAGCGGCTGCGCCGCCTTCCCCGGCGGTTCGCTGCAAGTGACTGCCAGCGGCAGCATTGCCGTGGCGGCCAATGTCTGTAAGAGCAGTGGCAAGTGGTATTTTGAAATGACCCCGACGCAGCTGTCCGGCAACGCCTCCTCCCGCGCGCTGCTGGCGGGCTGGGCCGCCACCCCGGCGGGACCGCAGTTGACCGGCAACGGTATCACCGGCAGCGGAACCTACGCGGTGGAGAATGACCAGGTCTGGGGCATAGGCGCCACCCGCAATGGCGAAACGCTCATCAACAAGACCGCCATCGCCAAGCTGGCTCCCATCGGCTACGCCTTCGACGCCGACGCCGACGCCGACGCCGGCACGCTGAGCGTGTACAACGGCGGCAAGTCAGCGTATGCGGTGATCTACACCGGCATGGCGCGCGGCAACTACTGCCCGGTGGCCTTGGCTACCGGCGCGCTGAACAACAACACCTCGTCCGGCGCGTTCAACTTCGGCGGCAGCACCTTCGCCTATCCGGTGCCGACTGGTTACCACGCAGGTGTGTGGTAAGCCGTTAGCAGCTTTTCACGCAAAAAGCCCGCGCCAAGGCGCGGGCTTTTGTTTGGCTGTCGCACAAGATCAGTGCTGCAGGATCTTGGACAGGAAATGGCGCGCGCGCTCGCTGCGGGCGTCCAGATTGCCGAAGAACTCTTCCTTGGCGCAGTCTTCGACGATGCGGCCCTGGTCCATGAAGATCACGCGATCGGCCACGCGGCGGGCGAAGCCCATCTCGTGCGTCACGCACATCATGGTCATGCCCTCGTGCGCCAGGCCGGTCATCACGTCCAGCACCTCGTTGATCATTTCCGGGTCCAGCGCGGAGGTCGGCTCGTCGAACAGCATGGCGATCGGGTCCATGGCCAGCGCGCGGGCGATGGCCACCCGCTGCTGCTGGCCGCCGGACAGCTGGCCGGGGTGCTTGTCGGCTTGCTCTTTCAGGCCGACGCGGTCCAGCAGCTTCAAGCCCTTGTCCACCGCCTCGTCGCGGCTGCGGCCCAGCACCTTGATCTGGGCGATGGCCAGGTTTTCGGTAATGGTGAGGTGCGGGAACAGTTCGAAGTGCTGGAACACCATGCCGACGCGGCTACGCAGCTTGGGCAGGTCGGTTTTCGGATCGCCCACCGAGATGCCGTCGACGATGATCTCACCCTGCTGGAACGCCTCCAGCCCGTTGACGCACTTGATCAGGGTGGACTTGCCGGAGCCGGACGGCCCGCACACCACCACCACCTCGCCCTTGGCGACCTCGGTGGTGCAGTCGGTCAGCACCTGGAAGTCGCCATACCATTTGCTGACCTTGTTCAGCGAAATCATTGCAGTCATACAGCCAACCTTTGTTGCAGGCGCTTCACCAAACGCGAAGCGCTAAAACTGATTACGAAGTAGACCACGCCGGCGAATATCAGGAATTCGTGCGGCAGGCCGACGATGTCGCCCTTGGAGCGGGCGGTATTCAGAAAATCCATCAGTCCGACAGCGTATACCAGAGACGTGTCCTGGAATAGGATGATGGACTGCTGCAAGAGCAGCGGCAGCATCTTGCGCAGCGCCTGCGGCAGCACGATCAGCCCCATCACCTGGTGGTAGCGCATGCCCAGCGCGTAGGCGGCATTGGGCTGGCCCTTCGGTATCGCCTGGATGCCGGCGCGGACGATCTCGGCGAAATACGCCGCCTCGAACATCACGAAGGCGGTGAGGCAGGAGGTGAAGGCGCCCACCGGCTCCAGGCTGCCGGTAATCCGGTTCAGCAGCAGCGGCACCGCCAGGTAGAACCAGGAGATCACCAGCAACAGCGGAATGGAGCGGAAATAGTAGATGTAGGCCGTGGCCAGCGCCGACAGCGGCTTGAAGTCGGACAAGCGCGCCAGCGCCAGCACGATGCCGAGCAGCACGCCGCCGATCACGCCGCCGGCTAGCATCTTCAGCGTCAGCAGCATGCCTTGGCTCAGGCCGGGCAAAGCGGGGATGATTTGGCTGAAATCCATCATTTGCCTCCCATCATGCCGGGCACCCTGAGCTTTTTCTCCAGCCCGTTCATCAGCAGCATCAGGCTCATATTGAGCACGAAGTAGATGACGGTGGCCAGGGTGAAAGCCTCGAAGATATTCGCGGAATACTCGGCGGTCTGCCGGGTTTGCGCCAGCAACTCCATCAACCCGATCAGCGACGCCACCGACGAGTTCTTGATGATGTTCAGAAACTCGCTGGTCAAGGGCGGGATGATGACGCGCAGCGCCTGCGGCAGCAGCACGTGGCGGTAGGTTTGCGCCTGCGAGAAGCCCATCGCCATCGCCGCGTTGCGCTGGCCGCGCGGCAGCGCCTCGATGCCGGTGCGCACCTGCTCCGCCACGCGGGCGGCGGTGAACAGGCCCAGGCAGACGACCACCGACAGGAACTGCGAAGTCGTCGGCGACAAGTCCTGCTTGAACCAGATCTGCGCGCCCTCCGGCAGCAGGTCCGGCACCAGGAAGTACCAGATGAACAGCTGCACCAGCAGCGGCACATTGCGGAACAAATCGATATAAGCGGCGGCGAGCGCGGCCGGCCAACGCGTGGGCAGCGTGCGCGCCACGCCGACCACCGTGCCGATGGCGAGCGCGATGATCCAGCCGCTCAGCGCCACCGCCAGCGTCCAGTACAGTCCGCTGGCAAACCAATTCAGATAGATTTCGCTACCGACGCCGGTAGGTTTGAAGAAGATTCCCCAGTCCCAGTGATAATTCATGGCAACCACTCCCAGCCGCGCGGTCGGCAGATGGCGCGGCGATTGATGCCCCTGCCGGCCCAAGACGGCCGCGCAGGGTGAAACCGCCGCCTGCTTGGGCAGGCGGCTTGGCGTTCAAAGCTTCAGGGCGAAGGCCGCAGGCGCGGCCGGGCCGGCTTACTCGGCAGGCTTGTCGGTTGGTTTGGCCAGCAGCGCCTTCAGCTCGTCGGACATCGGGAAGTTGAGGTTCAGGCCCTTGGGCGGCACCGGGCTGGTGAACCACTTGGCGTAGATCTTGTTGATCTCGCCGGACTTGAAGGTATTGGTCAGCGCGGTATCCACCACCTTCTTGAAGGCCGGGTCGTCCTTGCGCAGCATGCAGCCGTAGATTTCATACGACTGCGACTTGCCGGTCACGGTCCAGTTGGCCGGGTTCTTGGCCTTGGCCATTTCGCCGTACAACAGCGCGTCGTCCATCATGAAGGCGACGGCGCGGCCGGATTCCAGCATCAGGAACGATTCGCCGTGGTCCTTGGCGGAAATGACGTTCATGCCCAGGTTCTTGCTGGCGTTCATTGCCTTGATCAGCCGCTCGGACGTGGTGCCGGCGGTGGTGACCACGTTTTTGCCCTTCAGGTCCGGGAAGTCCTTGATGCCGGAGGTCTTCGCCGTCAGCAGGCGGGTGCCGATCTCGAAGATGCCGACCGAGAACGCCACCTGCTTGCCGCGTTCGGCGTTATTGGTGGTGGAGCCGCACTCCAGGTCCACCGTGCCGTTCTGCACCAGCGGGATGCGGGTCTGCGAGGTGACCAGGTTGTAGCGCACCTGCAGATTCGGCATCTTCAGTTCTTTCTTGACCTCGTCCACCACTTTATTGGCGAGGTCCACCGAATAGCCGATCGGCTTCTGGTTGTTGTCGTAGTACGAGAACGGGATGGACGAATCGCGGTTGCCCAGCACGATCACGCCGGATTCCTTGATCTTCTTCAGCGTGCCGGTCAGCTCGGCCGCGCCTGCAGGCAGGGAGGCCAGTGCGGCCAAGGTACATCCGGCGATGACGGAGGTGCGGATATGCATGGAGTTTCTCCTTATAGACTCTCTTTGCGGGGGAGGTTGGCGCCGCGTGGGCGGCGCCTTGATCTTCTTTTTAGCGATTGTCTGACAGTATGCTGATATTTTTTGTTTGTGTCAGGACTGAATGCCTTTGTCAGACAAATGGTTGGCCAGGCGGACATAGTCCTCCACCGGCAGGTTTTCCGGACGCAGGCCCGGATCGATGCCCAGCGCGTCCAGATCGGCCGCATCGACCAGGCCCTTGAGATTGTTGCGCAGCGTTTTGCGGCGCTGGGCAAAGGCCTGGATCACCAGTTTTTCCAGCATCGCCTCATCGCGCGCCACGCCGCAGCGGCCCGGCGCCGGAATCATCCGCACCACGGCGGAATCCACCTTCGGCGGCGGCCAGAACGCCTTCGGCGGCACGAACAGGATGTTTTCCATATAGAAGCGGTACTGCAGCATGACGGACAGCCGGCCGTAATCGGCGGTGGACGGCTCCGCCACCATGCGCTCGATCACTTCCTTCTGCAGCATGAAGTGCATGTCCAGCACGCGGTTGCCGTAGCTGGCCAGGTGGAACAGCAGCGGCGTGGAGATGTTGTACGGCAGGTTGCCGACGATCTTCAGCGGCTGCTGGCTGACCGAAGCGAAATCGAAGGCCAGCGCGTCGCCGGCGTGGATGGTCAGCTTGTCGGCCGGGTGCTCGGCCTTGAGGCGCTCGATGATGTCGCGGTCGATCTCCACCACATGCAGGTGCTTGAGGCGCGCCAGCAGCGGTTTGGTGATGGCGCCCAGGCCGGGGCCGATTTCGATGACGATGTCGTCCGGTTGCGGATTGACCGCGTGGACGATGCCGGCGATGACGCTGGCGTCCTGCAGGAAGTTCTGCCCGAAACGCTTGCGCGGGATGTGAGTGCTCATGAATTTGCCAAATCTTGGAACAGCCGCGATTGTACTCGCGCCGCGGCAAATGTCCCAAGCGATTCAGGCAGTTGGCCTGATTTCCCGCAGAGCCTGCGGAAAGTCATCAGGCGCCCGCCGGCGCCGGCACCCCTGGTTGGCGCAGGGCCAGAGCGCAGCCGGCGGACAGCAGCAGCGCCGCGCCGGCCAGCGCCCACTCGCCCGGCACCGGCAAGGCGGCCAGTCCGGCCGACAGCGCGGCGGCGAACAGCATCTGGCTGCAGCCCAACAGCGCGGCGGCGCGGCCGGCGGCATGGCTGAACGGCGCCATCGCCAAGCTGCTGGCCGGCCCCAGAGTGAAGGCGAAGCCCACGCTCAACACCGCCACCGGCCCCATGTAATGCCAGGCTTCGCCGCGGCCGGAAAGCGCCAGCAGCAGCAAGCCGGCCAAGGCCATCAGGCTGAGCCCGCAGTGCAGCAGCGTCTGCAGCGAAAAACGGCCGATCAGCCGCAGGCTGGCGAAGCTGGCGGCCATGATCAACAAGGCATTGGCGCCGAACAGCAGACCGAAGACGGCGGCGTCCATGCCGCCGCGGGCGATCAGCACGCCAGGGGCCAGCGTGACGTAGCTCAGGATCATGCCCAGCGCGGCGCAGCTGCAGGCGCCGTAGCGCAGCAAGTCCGGATGGCGCAGCAAATAGGCGCTGCCGATGCGTTCGGCCCGCGGCGGCGCGGCGGGCCGCGTCTCCGGCATGCGCCAGGCCAGGGCGGCGAAGGCGGCCAAGGCCAGCGCCGCCAGCAGCTGGAAACAGGATGGCCAGCCGTATTGCCGGATCAACAAGCCGCCCAAGGACGGCGCCAGCGCCGGCACGATGCTGAGCGTGCCGTTGAGCAGGCTGTAGCGGCGGGCGGCCGCGTGGCCGGAGTAGCAGTCGCGGATCAGGGTGAAGGCGCATACCGCGCTGGCGCTGGCGCCCAGACCCTGCAGCATGCGCGCTAGCATGAAACCGGGCAAGGTGCCGCTGCGGCTGGCCAGCACGGAGGCGGCGGCATAGACCAGCAGGCCGCCCAGCGCCACAGGGCGGCGGCCGATGCGGTCCGCCAGCGGCCCGAACAGCAGCTGGCCCAGGCCCAGGCTGAACACGAAGGCGCCGATGCTGGCTGAGGCGTCGGCATGGAATTGGTTGTGCAGCTGCGGCAACGCCGGCAGGTAGAGATCAATGCCCAGCGGGTTGAACAGGATCAACAAAATGGCGACGGCAGTGGCCAAATTGGCGTGATGGGCGTTGAGGCGGACGTGCGGCATGGCGCGAAACGGCTGGCGAAAAATAGCCATGATACCAAAACAGTCTATTTATGCTCAATTTGCATAAAATAAATCATTGGTAAGATTGATGGCATGAACTCGCATCGGCCTGCCCCGTGCGGCTTACAAACGTTTACCAATCCGCTCCCTGCGCCAAGTGCTTGAATCCACGGGCGCGTCATGGCGCAAGCACCGGCCTGTCACGGTGGAAAGATGGTTGGCCGCCTGCCGCTCTGGTAACCTAGGCGACAGCCAAAGAACAAACGAGCAGCCTGACATGATCGCCAATGACAATAGAATATACCTCGCTTCCGGCAGCCCGCGCCGGCGCGAGATCCTGGAGCAGCTTGGCTTGAATCTGGAGCGCATCCACGCCGACATCGACGAAACGGTGCGGCCGGGCGAGGATGCCGTCGCCTACACCGAGCGGCTGGCGCGCGAGAAGGCGGAGGCAGGCTGGCAGGTGGTGGCGTCCTGCGGCCTGCCGGAGCGTCCGCTCTTGGCGGCCGACACCACGGTGACCCAGGACGGCGAAATCTTCGGCAAGCCGGAAGACGCCGCCGACGCCCGCCGCATGCTGCTGGCCTTCTCCGGCCGCAGCCACCAGGCGATCACCAGCGTGGCGGTCAGGCGCGGCGACAAGCTGCTCATCCAGACTTCGGTCACCGACGTTTATTTCAAGAAGCTGTCCGACGCTGAAATCCAGCGCTACATCGACGGCGGCGAACCGTTCGACAAGGCCGGCGGCTACGGCATCCAGGGCCGCGCCGGCGTCTTCATCGAGCGCATCGCGGGCAGCTACACCGGCGTGATGGGCCTGCCGGTGTATGAAACCGCCTTGCTGCTGGCCGAGTTCGGCTTCGATCTGCCGTAAGCCAAAGGACGCCATCATGCTGCATCAATCGATAGCCCTGCCGCGCGACCTGCCGCGGCCGCAGGAACAGATACTGGTCAATATCACGCCGCAGGAAACCCGCGTCGCCGTGCTGGAAGAAGGCGTGGTGCAGGAGCTGCACGTCGAGCGCGCCGCCAGCCGCGGCATCGTCGGCAATATCTACCTGGGCCAGGTGAAGCGCGTGCTGCCGGGCATGCAGAGCGCCTTCATCGAGATCGGCCTGGAACGCGCCGCCTTTCTGCACATCGCCGACGTGCTGGAGCAGCGCCAGCACCCGACCGAGCCGCAGCGCATCGAGAAGATGCTGTTCGAGGGCCAGACCGTGCTGGTGCAGGTGATCAAGGACCCGATCGGCACCAAGGGCGCGCGGCTGTCGACGCAGATCTCGCTGGCCGGCCGCTTCCTGGTGCACCTGCCGCAGGAAGAACACATCGGCGTGTCGCAAAAGATAGAAAGCGACAGCGAGCGCCACAGCCTGAAAGCGCGGCTGGAGAAGCTGCTGCCGGCCGGCAGCCCCAGAGGCTACATCATCCGCACCAGCGCCGAAACCGCGCGCGACGACGAGCTGGCCGCCGACGTGGAGTACCTGTCCAAGCTGTGGACCGACATCAAGCAGAAGTCGCAGACGCTGCCGGCGCAAAGCCTGTTGTACGACGACTTGCCGCTGGCGGTGCGCGTGCTGCGCGACATGGTCAGCGGCTACACCGAAAAAGTGCTGGTCGACTCCAACGAGAACTACAGCCGCATGGTGGAGTTCGCCGAGCAATACGTGCAGATCGCCGTCGACAAGATCGAGCGCTACGCCGGCGAGCGGCCGCTGTTCGAGCTGCACGGCATCGAGGCCGAGATCGACAAGGCCCTGGCGCGCCGCGTCAACCTGAAGTTCGGCGGCTATCTGATCATCGACCAGACCGAGGCGATGACGACGATAGACGTCAACACCGGCGGCTTCGTCGGCAACCGCAACTTCGACGAAACCATCTTCAAGACCAATCTGGAAGCCACCCAGGTCATCGCCCGCCAGCTGCGGCTGCGCAATCTGGGCGGCATCGTCATTGTCGATTTCATCGACATGGACAACGACGAGCACCAGGCCGCAGTGCTGTCCGAACTGGCCAAGGCCATGGCGCGCGACCGCACCCGGGTGACGCTGAACGGCTTCACCAGCCTGGGGCTGGTGGAAATCACCCGCAAGCGCACCCGCGAAAGCCTGGCCCATGTGTTGTGCGAACCCTGCCCCACCTGCCAGGGCCGCGGCGAGATCAAGACCGCGCAGACGGTGTGCTACGAGATCCAGCGCGAGATCGTGCGCGAGGCGCGGCAGTACGACGCCAAGAGCTACCGCATCCTGGCGGCGCAGTCGGTGATCGACATGTTCCTGGACGAGGAGTCGCAGAGCCTGGCCATGCTGGTGGATTTCATCGGCAAGCCGGTGTCGCTGTCGGTGGAATCGAGCTACACGCAGGAGCAGTTCGACGTGGTCTTGCTGTGACGTAGGGCGGAAGCCCGGCTGCGCCGGGCGTTCCGCCGGTTCCGCTGCGCGGAACGGTCATCCAAGAACGGGCAATCGCTACCGCGCGCTTGCCCGTTTTGCTTGGCGCGGCGGCTAGCCGCGGGCGCATTGTGGGTAAAAGGTGATTTCGTGGCTTGGTGTGGATAAGTTTCCGACGCGCTGAGTCAGCCGCTTCGCGCTAGCCCACGCGCTTACCAGGGACGCTGCGATGCCGGGCACAGCGGCGCCACCGCTTGATTGCTGCCGGTGTCGACGAAGCCATCGCTGACCCACAGGCCGGCCGAGGTCTGGTTCCAGATGTCGGTTCTGCCCCAGACGCCGTCCACCGGCTCGGCGCGGACATGGCAAACCAGCGCCACGCTTTCGCCGCGCTTGGCCTTGCCGCCGATTGGCGCGCCGAGGCTGGGCGAGGTGCGCAAGTTGACATGGCTGTTTCCGGCTTTGGGCGTGGCCACGCCGCTGAAGCCGCCTGGCTGCGGAGACGGCGGCGCGGGTTCCGCGCCGTCATGGTAATGCACCAGCCGGCCGCCTACGTTCACCCGGTTGCCATCGCGTTGCGCATAGCCCTGATAGGCGAGGTTGCCGGCAAAGAACTGCCAGCCGCCCAGACGCTTGCGGTTGACTGGCTCGGCCCGCCCCTGATGAATCAGCGAAAAATGGACATGCGGCCCGGTGGTGCTGCCGCCGCAGGGCAGGCCGTTGCCTATGGTCCCCAGATACGCGCCCTTGTCCAGCCGTTGGCCGTCTGGCGAGGAAGTCAGATTGATCATGTGGTAGTAGGTAGTGGAATAGCCATTGTCATGCACCAGCTTCACCAGCGCGCTGCCGTTGCGCACGCAGCTTTTGTAGATCACCCCGGCTTGCGGCGCCAGCACCTTGCCGTCGCCGCCGGCAAAGTCGATGGAGTCATAGGGCTGGCTTTCGCCGCTATAACCATGCGGCCCGCCGGTCATGCTCCAGGCCGCGCCCGCGCGCCAGGGCAAACCCAGGCCGGTGTTTTCCGGCGCCAGCCGTTTGGATTGGGCCAGCTGGCTGCGCCAGGCGCGCTTTTCCGCCTCGTTCAGCCAGCCGGCTGGCGCTTGCTCCAGCAACTCGGCGAAACGCGGATCGTCATCCAGCGCCAGCTGCCAGCCTTCCGCTTGGCGCCGGGCCAGAAACAGGCGCGACACCGGCACCCGGTCTTCTCCGGTCATTTGCGCGGGCAGCGGCTGGGTGGCGGAGCCGAGCACCCAGACTTGGTCCGGCGTTGTGCGATTGGTTTCAACCAGCGTGTCCATTTGGGAGCCGCTGGCCAGCGGCTGTGTCCGCAGCAGCGCCCGGCTGGCGGCCAGGCGCAGGCTGTCATCCTGCGTGGCTTGGGCCGCCATGGCGGCGCCGGCGGCAAGCAGGGAGGTCAGGGAGACAATGGAAATGAACGCTTTCATGGCGAGCTCCTCATCGTTATGAGCGTGGGGTGCAAGGCCGGATGGCCGTTTGCGACCATAGCCGCGAAATCTGAACAGGGCAGCTGGCCTTACGTACGACGGAATCGCTGGAACTTTGGCGAAGATGGCCGTTGGGCGTGGGCGCGGCAAACGTCAACGGCCCTCTCCCGGCAAACCCGCTACACTCAAAATGACAGTCTCGCGACGGTTATGCGACAGGAGGGGAAAGCCATGGACGCGCTCAGCCGTGAAAACCTGCTGTGCCTGATGCAGGATGTGGAGGAGGAGGACCCGATAGACTACGCCGACCTGCCGTTTGACGAGCAAAACCTGCGCGAGCTGATTGTCGATTCGCTGCTGGAGCGGGAGCTGGTCTTCCGCGCCGAAGAGCCGGACGAGGCCAAGCGCATGCTGGTGTATCTGGCCGCCACCGCCCGGCTGACGCTGGAAAACATGGTGCTGCACGCCCGCTTGCTGCGCGCCGGGCTGGAGGACGGTTAAGGCCGCTCGCCGCGGTTTTCGGCGAGCGGCCCTGGTCTTGAGGGCAGCGGATGGCGCCCCTTGCCCATCCGTCAAGCTGCCGGCTGAATCCCTGTTTACGGATGACTGTGTTTTGACAGCTTGTCGCCTTGAGCGGAACACACTGTTAAACGGCCGAAAATAAACATTTGGCATGGCGGGTGGTATGCTGTTCATCCCACTTCTTCCATCAGGATGACCCCATGCTCCGCCTGCTCGGCCGCGCCAACTCCATCAATGTCCGCAAGGTGCTGTGGACCTGTCATGAAATCGGCCTCGACTACCAACGCGAGGATTGGGGGCGCGGTTTCCGGCCGGTCAGCGATCCTGAGTTTCTGGCGCTGAATCCCTTCGCGCAAATCCCGGCGCTGGTCGACGGCGACACCGCGCTGTCGGAATCCAACACCATCTGCCGCTACCTGGCCGCCAAACATGGCCGCCATGATCTATTGCCGCAGGAAGCCGCCCTGCGCGCCCAAGTCGAAAAATGGATGGATTGGCAGCTCAGCGAGCTGAACGGCAGCTGGATGTATGCCTTCCACGCGCTGAGCCGCAACAGTCCGGATCACCAGGACCCGGCGCGCATCGCCGAAAGCGTGGCCGTGTGGAACAAGCAGATGGCGCTGCTGGAGTCGCAGCTCGGCGAACGCTGGATTCTGGGCGAGACCTTCACCCTGGCCGACATCGTGCTGGGCGTGTCGGTTCAGCGCTGGCTGTTGACGCCGTTCGACAAGCCGGCGCTGCCGAAGGCCGAGGCTTATTTCGAGCGCTTGCGCCAGCGGCCGGCCTACCGCGCCCACGGCGGCGCGGGCGTGGCCTGAGCGCGGTCCCTTTTCGGTTTGCGAGCCTGCTGCGAACAAGCCGCCCCACCTTGGAGAACGAGATGCATGACGCACAATGGACTGTCCTCGATGACTACTACAGCGCTACGCTGGTGCAGCAGGACGCCGCGCTGGATGCGGCGCTGGCCGACAGCGCGGCCGCCGGCTTGCCGGCCATCCAGGTGCCGCCGAATCAGGGCAAGTTTCTGAACTTGCTGGCGCGCATCCATGGCGCGAGGCGGATTCTGGAGATCGGCACCCTGGGCGGCTACAGCGCCATCTGGCTGGCGCGCGCCTTGCCGGCGGACGGCAGGCTGGTGACGCTGGAGTTTGAGCCGCGCCATGTCGAGATCGCCGCCGCCAACCTCAAACGCGCCGGCGTGGCGGACAAGGTGGACATTCTGCAGGGCGCGGCGGCGGATTCGCTACAGCGGCTGATCGCGCAAGGCGCGGCGCCGTTTGATTTCATCTTCATCGACGCCGACAAGCCGAACAATCCGGTCTATCTGGAGCTGGCGCTGCAACTGTCGCGCCCCGGCACGGTTATCGTCGGCGACAACGTCGCGCGCGGCGGCGCGGTGGCGGATGCGACCAGCGCGGACCCGGCCATCCAGGGCATACGCCGCTTCATCGAGCTGATGGGCGCCAACCCTCGCCTGTCCGCCACCGCGGTGCAGACCGTGGGCGCCAAGGGGCATGACGGTTTCGCGCTGGCCATCGTCGAACGCTGATCAGGCAAGCAAAACGGGCAGCGGCTCACGCCAGCTGCCCGTTCTCTTATGCCCGCTCGCTTATCACTGGGCGGCCGGTTGCGGCTGGCCGAACACGTCCTTCCAGCTGGTGTAGGCGGTGACGAAGGCGATGGGGCACCACAACAGCAGGCCCAGGCCCAGCGTCAGCATGGCCGGAATCAGCAGCAGGCCCAGCACCAGGCCGGCCACCAGCATCGGCAGCCAGTTGGCCAGGCCGGCGCGGAGGCTGGCCAGAATGGCCTGCCACGGCGAGACATTTGCCAGCGCCACCAGCGACGGGGCGAACCAGTAGCTGAGGCTGACCACGAACATCACCAGCGACATCGCCAGCAGTAACAGCGCGACGAAGCCGCCGGTTGCCGCCGGCTTGGCATCGATGGCCAGATGGCCGCTCGCCATGCCGCTCATCATCCCGGTGGACACGCCGGCCATGCCGACGATCAGCATCGCCGCCGCCATCAGCGCGAAGAATATCGCGCCCACCTGCAGCAGCGGGCCGGGCATCAGGCGGAAGCCGGCGAACAGGTCGGCCAGCTCCAGCTCCTCGCCGCGTTCGGACTTGCGCGCGGCCATCACGAAAGCGCCGGCGAACACCGGGCCGATGACGGCGCCGATCAGGCCGCCGATGAACGGCACCAGATTGATCGCAAAATGGATCATCAAGTAGACCAGGGTCAGCAGCACCCAGGTCAGGGGCTGCTCGCGCACGATGTAAAACGCTTCCACGCACCAGCGCCAGCCGCGGCCGGCGCCCACTTTGCGGGCTGGGGGCGGGGTGTTGAATGACTGCATATTCGGTCTCCGTTGCGGCGCATGCTGCGCCGGATTTGGGGGAAAGAAGGCTAGACCATGCCGTCTGTACATGGTTCTGCTTGATTCTACTCAATTTGTGTGTGGGATGGCTGGTTGCCGGAAAGTGCCAAAATCGGCGATAATCCGGCGGTTTTGCGACGGTAGACCCATGTCGCCAGCAGCATCGAGCGGATGGAAGAACCGTCGTTCCGGTTCCCAATAGTCTTGAGGTTTTACCGAAATGGTTACCCGCACCGAGCTTGCCAACGCCATCCGCTTCCTGGCCATGGACGCCGTGGAAAAAGCCAAATCCGGCCATCCGGGCGCCCCGATGGGCATGGCAGACATCGCCGAAGTCCTGTGGCGCGATCACCTGAAGCACAATCCGGCCAACCCGTCCTGGGCCGACCGCGACCGCTTCGTACTCTCCAACGGCCACGGCTCGATGCTGATCTACAGCTTGCTGCACCTGACCGGCTACGACCTTTCCATCGACGACCTCAAGAATTTCCGCCAACTGCACTCCAAGACGCCGGGCCACCCGGAGTACGGTTACGCGCCGGGCATCGAAACCACCACCGGCCCGCTGGGCCAGGGCATTACCAACGCCGTTGGCATGGCGATGGCCGAGAAGATGCTGGCCGCTCAGTTCAACCGCGACGGCCACGCCATCGTCGATCATCACACCTATGTGTTCATGGGCGATGGCTGCCTGATGGAAGGCATCAGCCACGAGGCCTGCTCGCTGGCCGGCACCTGGGGCCTGAACAAGCTGATCGCCTTCTGGGACGACAACGGCATCTCCATCGACGGCCATGTCGAAGGCTGGTTCAGCGACGATACCCCGGCCCGCTTCGAAGCCTACGGCTGGCAAGTGATCCGCAACGTCAACGGCCACGATCCGGTCGAGATCGCCACCGCCATCGCCACCGCCAAGCAGAGCGCCGACAAGCCGACGCTGATCTGCTGCAAGACCACCATCGGTTTCGGCGCGCCCACCAAGCAGGGCAGCCACGACTGCCACGGCTCGCCGCTGGGCGCGGCCGAAATCGCCGCCGCGCGCGAAGGCCTGAAGTGGCCGCACGCGCCGTTCGAGATTCCGGCCGAGATCTATGCCGAGTGGAGCGCCCGCGACAAGGGCGCCGTGGCCGAGATCGAATGGAACAAGCGCTTCGACGCTTACCGCGCCGCGCATCCGGAGCTGGCCGCCGAGTTCGAGCGCCGCATGAAGGGCGAGCTGCCGCAAGGCTGGGTGGAGGCTCAGGCCGCCGCCATCGCCAAGATCAACGACGCCGCCCAGACCGTGGCTACCCGCAAGGCCAGCCAGATCGCGCTGGAAGCGCTGTCGCCGCTGCTGCCGGAGTTCGTCGGCGGCTCCGCAGACCTGACCGGCTCCAACCTGACCAACTGGTCCGGCTCCAAGTGGATCAACCGCGAAGGCCAGGGCAACTACATCAGCTACGGCGTGCGCGAATTCGGCATGGCCGCCATCATGAACGGCATGACACTGCACGGCGGCCTGCGCCCCTACGGCGGCACCTTCCTGATGTTCAGCGAATACGCCCGCAACGCGCTGCGCATGGCCTCGCTGATGAAGATCAATCCGATCTTCGTGTTCACCCACGATTCGATCGGTCTGGGCGAAGACGGCCCGACCCACCAGCCGGTGGAACAGACCGCCACCCTGCGCTACATCCCCAACCACCACACCTGGCGTCCGTGCGACACCGTGGAGGCCGCGGTGGCCTGGGCGCACGCCATCGAGCAGAAGACCACTCCGAGCAGCCTGGTGCTGAGCCGGCAGAACCTGCCGTTCGTGTCCCGCGACGCGGCGCAGATCGCCGCCATCCGCAAGGGCGGCTACGTGCTGCGCGACGCGGCGGGCGCCAAGGCCGTGCTGATCGCCACCGGCTCCGAAGTGGAACTGGCGCTGAAGGCGCAGGAAACCCTGGCCGCCGAAGGCGTGCCGGTGCGCGTGGTGTCCATGCCTTGCACCAATGTGTTCGACGCGCAGGACAAGGCCTGGCAGCAGAGCGTGCTGCCGGCGGGCCTGCCGCGCGTGGCCATCGAAGCCGGCCATGGCGATTTCTGGCGCAAGTATGTCGGCCTGGAGGGCGAAGTGGTGGGCATCGACCACTTCGGCGAATCCGCCCCGGCCGGCCAGCTGTTCAAGGAATTCGGCTTCACCGTGGAGAATGTGGTCGCCAAGACCCGCTCCGTGTTGCGTTAAGCAGTCGACAGACCACCGCGGCGACGCGGTGGTCTTTTTTTGCCGCGTCATGTAGTCGTCGCACTACAAAAAAGCATCTGGAGAAGAGAGAAGCATGACCATCCGCCTCGCCATCAACGGTTACGGCCGCATTGGCCGCCAAGTTTTGCGCGCCATCTACGAAAACAAGTTGCACGACGATTTCAAGGTGGTGGCCGTCAACGCTTCCGGCGACCTTGCCATCAATGCCCACCTGACCCAATTCGACACCGTGCACGGCCGCTTCCCCGGCACGGTGGAGCAGGATGGCGAACACCTGATCCTGAATGGCGACAAGATCCCGTTCTTCAGCACGCGCAACCCGGCCGAGCTGCCGTGGCGCGAGCTGGAGGTGGACCTGGTGCTGGAGTGCACCGGCGCCTTCACCAGCAAGGAAAAGTGCCAGGCCCATTTGCACGCCGGCGCCAAGAAGGTGCTGATTTCCGCCCCGGGCGGCGACGACGTCGACGCCACCATCGTCTATGGCGTGAACCATGAGGTGCTGACGCCGGAGATGACCGTGGTGTCCAACGCCAGCTGCACCACCAACTGCCTGGCCCCGGTGGCCAAGGCGCTGAACGACGCGCTGGGCATCAAGAAGGGCCTGATGACCACCATCCACGCCTTCACCAACGATCAGGTGCTGACCGACGTCAAGCACAAGGACCTGCGCCGCGCCCGCTCCGCCACCGACAATATGATCCCCACCAAGACCGGCGCGGCCAAGGCCGTCGGCCTGGTGCTGCCGGAGCTGAAAGGCAAGCTGGACGGCTTCGCCGTGCGCGTGCCTACCATCAATGTGTCGCTGGTGGACCTGACCTTCACCGCCATGCGCGATACCTGCAAAGACGAAGTCAACGAGATCCTGCAAGGCGCGGCCAACGGCGCGATGAAGGGCATTCTGGGCTTCAACACCCTGCCGCTGGTGTCCGGCGATTTCAACCACACCGAAGAAGCGTCCACCTTCGACGCCACGCTGACCAAGGTGACCGGCGGCAATCTGGTCAAAGTGCTGGCCTGGTACGACAACGAGTGGGGCTTCAGCTGCCAGATGCTGCGCACCGCGCGCGCGATGTTCGCCTGCTGATCCAGCCGTAGGGCGGATGCCCCGCTAGGGGCGATCCGCCATCTTGTTGCGGGGCCAGTTTGCTCCGATGGAAAGATGGCGCGGCGGAACGCCCGGCCAGGCCGGGCTTCCGCCCTACCAAAACAGCGGTGCGCATGCCAAACGCACTGTTGTTTTGTTACATGGCGCGCGCAAGAAATTTGATTGGTGTTAAAGTGACGCCGCTGAATCGGCATACACTGCCGGATAGGGGCGAGCGCCGGGCGCGCCAGATCCATCCGCTCGCGGCCTTGCGCCGCGGTGGGAAATTTTGCAACAGCGCGCCGGCGCATGCCCGCGGTTTCGCCTTATCCCGTTCCGCAAGCCACTGGCTGCTTGCCGGATCGTCCCGCATCCAAACCTGAGTGAGTGAAGCGATGAAATTCAACAAACTCTCCGAGCAGAATCTTTCCGGCAAGCGCGTACTGATCCGCGTCGACATGAACGTTCCGCTGAAAAACGGCGTGATCGGCGAAGACACCCGCATCCGCGCCAGCCTGCCCACCATCGAGCACTGCCTGAAGGCCGGCGCCGGCGTGATGCTGATGACCCACCTGGGCCGCCCCACCGAAGGCGAACCGAAGCCGGAAGACAGCCTGGCGCCGGTGGTGGCCCGCCTGTCCGAGCTGCTGGGCAAGCCGGTGCGTTTGATCGCCGACTTCCACGCCGGCGTCGCACTCGCCCCGGGCGAAGTGGTGATGCTGGAAAACGTGCGCCTGAACAAGGGCGAGAAGAAGAACAACGAAGAACTGGGCCGCGCCTACGCCGCCCTGTGCGATGTGTTCGTGCATGACGCCTTCGGCACCGCGCACCGCGCCGAGGCCTCCACCCACGCCGTGGCCAAGTTCGCCCCGGTGGCCTGCGCCGGCCTGCTGCTGTCGGCCGAGCTGGACGCGTTGGGCAAGGCGCTGCAGGCGCCGGCCCGTCCGATGGTGGCCATCGTCGCCGGCTCCAAGGTATCGACCAAGCTGACCATCCTGGAAGCGCTGGCCGACAAGGTGGACCAGCTGATCGTCGGCGGCGGCATCGCCAACACTTTCCTGCTGGCTGAGGGCAAGGCCATAGGCAAGAGCCTGGCCGAAGCCGAGCTGGTGGAAGACGCCAAGCGCGTGATCGCCAAGATCCGCGCCCGCGGCGGCGACGTCCCGCTGCCGTCCGACGTGGTATGCGCCAAGGAATTCGCCGAAACCGCCGCCGCCGTCACCAAGCCGGTGGGCGAGGTGACCGCCGACGACATGATCCTGGACATCGGCCCCGATTCCGCCAAACAGCTGGCCGCCATCATCGCCCAGGCCGGCACCGTGGTGTGGAACGGCCCGGTCGGCGTGTTCGAGTTCGACCAGTTCGGCAATGGCACCAAGACCCTGGCTGAGGCCATCGCTAAGTCCAAGGCGTTCTCCATCGCCGGCGGCGGCGACACCCTGGCGGCGATCGCCAAGTACGGCATCACCGACGACATCAGCTATATCTCCACCGGCGGCGGCGCCTTCCTGGAATTCCTGGAAGGCAAGGAACTGCCGGCGGTGGCGATTCTGGCCGAGCGCGCCCACTAAACGGGAGACGCCAGGGCGGCTTTTGCCGCCATGGCGCTTGCGGATGACGATATGTTGGCAAAGACAGGATGTGAGATGAGCCGCCGCCTGACCCGGCCGCTCCGTTATACTGGCGGGTATCCCCCCACCAGGAGAACGTGATGTCTTTGCAAACCTGGCTGTTGTTCGTCACTACCGTCTTTTTCGTCTCCGCCACCCCCGGCCCCAATATGCTGCTGGCGATGACGCACGGCATCCATTACGGCGTGCGCCGCACGCTGATGACTTGCCTGGGCCTGATGACGGCACTGGGCCTGATCATGGCCGGCTCGGTGGCCGGCCTGGGCGCGCTGCTGGCCACCTCGGAGCTGCTGTTCTCCATCGTCAAGTACGCCGGCGCGCTGTATCTGGTGTATCTGGGGATCAAGACTTGGCGCAGCCTCCCGCAACCGGTGGCCGAGCTGCGCGAGGACGACAGCGGCAAGCATGGCCCGTGGGCCTTGTTCCGCCATGGCTTCCTGGTGGCGATGAGCAACCCCAAGGCCTTCATTTTCTTTACCGCGCTGTTCCCGCAGTTCATGAACGCGCATCAGCCGCAGGGGCCGCAGCTGGCCATCCTGGCGGCGACGTTTTACCTGATCGAGTCCTGCTGGCAGCTGACTTACGCCAGCAGCGGCGCCCGGCTGGCGCGCTGGTTGAACAGCGCGAGCCGGCTGCGGATGGTCAACCGCTTCAGCGGCGGCGCCTTCGTCGGCGCCGGCGTGCTGCTGACCGGCTTGTCCAGACAGTAACCATCACGGCTGCCGATTCGTCATCGCCAGCCGTTTTTTTCGAACTGGCCCCGCGAGCTGCGGGGCTCACGAGGGAGAGATTCATGGCACTCGTTTCCATGCGCCAGCTGCTGGATCACGCGGCTGAATTCAGCTACGGCCTGCCGGCCTTCAACGTCAACAACCTGGAGCAGATGCGCGCCATCATGGAGGCCGCCGACAAGGTGAACGCCCCGGTGATCGTGCAGGCTTCCGCCGGCGCCCGCAAATACGCCGGCGCGCCCTTCCTGCGCCACATGATCCTGGCCGCGGTGGAAGAATTCCCGCACATCCCGGTGGTGATGCACCAGGACCACGGCGTGAGCCCGGACGTCTGTCAGCGTTCCATCCAGCTGGGCTTCTCCTCGGTGATGATGGACGGCTCGCTGAAGTCCGACGGCAAGACCCCGGCCGATTATGACTACAACGTCGGCGTGACCCGCACCGTGGTCAGCTTCGCCCACGCCTGCGGCGTGTCGGTGGAAGGCGAAATCGGCTGCCTGGGCAGCCTGGAAACCGGCATGGCCGGCGAGGAAGACGGCGTCGGCGCCGCTGGCGTGCTGGATCACAGCCAACTGCTGACCGATCCGGAAGAAGCCGCCCGCTTCGTCAAGGACACCGGCGTGGACGCCCTGGCCATCGCCATCGGCACCAGCCACGGTGCCTACAAGTTCACCAAGAAGCCCACCGGCGACGTGCTGCGCATCGACCGCATCAAGGAAATCCACGCCCGCATCCCCAACACCCACCTGGTGATGCACGGCTCCTCCAGCGTGCCGCAGGAATGGCTGCAGATCATCAACCAGTATGGCGGCGACCTGGGCGAGACCTACGGCGTGCCGGTTGAGGAAATCGTCGAAGGCATCAAGCACGGCGTGCGCAAGGTCAACATCGACACCGACCTGCGTCTGGCCTCCACCGGCGCCATCCGCCAGTTCATGGCCAAGAACCCGGCCGAATTCGACCCGCGCAAATACCTGGCCAAGACCATCGAAGCGATGCGCGATGTCTGCATCGCCCGCTACGAGGCGTTTGGCGCGGCCGGCATGGCCAGCAAGATCAAGCCGATCAGCCTGGACGCGATGGCCGACAAGTACCTGAAAGGCGAGCTGGCGCAAATCGTGCGCTGAGTCCTGTGACAGAATGCGACAGCTGTTTGTAAGAACAGTGTAAAAGCTCTTGTCACCTGAAGTGATGATCTGCGATAATTCATTTGTCATTTCAGGAAAAGGGATTGTATGCAGCCCAGTCCGCAATGCGACTGTCCTGCCATACGGCTTACCCGACCCGCCCGCGAGGCGGGTTTTTTTTTCCAAAGGACCGCAAGATGCGCATCAGGCTTCCACAATGGCAAGCGGCGACGGGCGGTTGACGAAGCGATAGCCGCCACGGCCATCGGCATTTTGAAACTGTTGCGCGAAAGACTAAGTTGATAGCGGAAAGGGCGCCATCCCGCCGCCGCGGGAGGCCCGATGCGTCGATGGCCGCCGATGACGGTAGCCGCATCGGCGCGCGCGGCGGCTGATTCCCTGTCCCATCCGCGTTTGTCCGACAGCGTGCCGTTGACCGACCAGGCCATGTGGCATCATGCCTTGATCGGCGTCCTTTTCCGTAGCCCGTGCTTTGCTTACACTGCTGCCATCATCAAAACGGTCCGCAACGGCCGGTAGGAGGCGCAATGAAACTGAACTTGCTGTATTTCTCCCGTCTGCGCGAGACGCTGGGCGTGGAGTCCGAACAACTGGATAGCGAAGCGGCCACCGTGGCGGAGCTATTGGCGCAATTGCGTCAGCGCGGCCAGGTCTGGACGCAGGAGCTGTCGATGGACAAGGTATTCCGCGTGGCGGTGAATCAGGAGATGGCCGGCCTGGACACGCCGTTGGCCGATGGCGACGAAGTGGCGGTGTTTCCGCCGGTCACCGGGGGCTGAGATGGCGGTCAACCACATCCGGGTGCAGGGCGAGGATTTCGACGTCGGCGTCGAGGTCCGGCGCTGGTCGGCCAATCCGGCTTGCGGCGCGGTGGTCAGCTTCTCCGGCCTGGTGCGCGATCATGGCGACCGCCAGGACGTGGTGGCGCTGGAACTGGAACATTATCCGGGAATGACGGAAAAAGCCCTGGCCGATATCGTGCGCGAGGCGCGCCAGCGCTGGTCCTTGAAAGGAGTGACCTTGATTCATCGCGTCGGCCGGCTGGCGTTGGGCGACAATATCGTGTTGGTGGTGACGGCCAGCAGCCACAGGCGCGACGCCTTTGAGGCCGCGTCGTTTCTGATGGATTACCTGAAACGGCAGGCGCCGTTCTGGAAGTGCGAAATCCTGGCCGATGGCAGTCGCCATTGGGTGGACGCCAAGACCAGCGACGAAACCGCCGCCGCGCGCTGGGATCAGGCGGCTGGCCCTGATGAAGCTCGCGTGACGAACGCCGGCCGCGGCCAGCCATCCAGCCGGTAATGGCGGGCGCCGCCGGGTCGCAGGACGGAGGCGAATAAGTTGACTTCGCGCAAAGGCATGACCAGCGGCGGTAGGACCTGTTGCGGCAGCGGCCGCGCCAGATGGCGCAGCAGGGTCAGGTGCGGCCGGTATGGCATAGGGGCTGTTGACGTTTGGTGAGCGGTCGCGCCGGGATGCGTTTTGCGCCGAATCGAGGCGTTTCGCGCGCCGCAT
>NZ_JAUCGU010000009.1:106004-131455 GCF_059916625.1 Chromobacterium sp. CCUG 76385 | reverse complement strand
TTGGAGCGGGAAACGAGGCTCGAACTCGCGACCTCAACCTTGGCAAGGTTGCGCTCTACCAACTGAGCTATTCCCGCATCGAAAATTGTTTCAAGTTGCTGGAGCGGGAAACGAGGCTCGAACTCGCGACCTCAACCTTGGCAAGGTTGCGCTCTACCAACTGAGCTATTCCCGCGCTGCATAACTTGCTACAACCATCTTGATCTCGCTGCTGCTTCGTCAGCGGCGGCGAGAGACTGCGAATTATAGAGATTTGTTCGGGGCTGTCAACACTTCATACATCTATTTTTTTACCCGCAAACTCTTTGGCGGCCATTTGCAGGTAATAAATCATTGACCACAAAGTCAATATGACGGCAACGTACATGGAAAAATTCCCCAAGCAGCGGGCATCGAGGCCCGGCAACAAGGCGCCATCGTACAGCAGCAGCGTGATCGCCAGCATTTGCGCCGCGGTTTTCAGTTTGCCGATGTAAGCCACGGCCACGCTGTTGCGGTTGCCCATGCCCGCCATCCACTCGCGCAGCGCCGAAATGGTGATTTCGCGGCCGATGATGATCATGGCCATCCAACCCTCGGTGCGGCCCAGTTGCACCAGCAGGATCAGCGCGGCGGCGACGATGAGCTTGTCCGCCACCGGATCGAGAAAGGCGCCGAACGCCGATGTCTGCCCCAGCTTGCGCGCCAAAAAGCCATCCAGCCAATCGGTGGCGGCCGCCAACGCGAAAATGCCGGCCCCCACGACATTGCGGCTATGCAGCAGCAAGATGGAGTCCGGCAGGAAAAACACCGCCACGCAGATCGGGATCAAGGCGACCCTGATCCAGGTCAGTAATATCGGCAAATTGAAGGGCATCGGTTTTGGTCTTGTCGCTTCAGGCTTGTCAACAACGCGGGCCGGCGCCCCGAGCCTGGATCAGGGGCGCCCGCCGCTTACAATCAACTAATGCAAGGCATTGTAAATCTTTTCCGCCAGGGTTCGGCTGATGCCTTCCACCTGCGTCAGATCATCCACGCTGGCAGCCACCACGCCTCGCAGCCCGCCAAAGCGCGTCAGCAGCTGCTGGCGACGCTTGGCGCCGATGCCGGGGATGTCTTCCAGCGTCGATGCCGTTCGCGCCTTGGCCCGCCGCGCGCGATGGCCGGTGATGGCAAAGCGGTGGGCCTCGTCGCGCACGGTCTGGATCAGGTGCAACGCCGGATGGTCCTGGCGCAATTGTAGCGTCTTTTCCAGATACGGCAGGATCAGCGTTTCCAGACCGGGCTTGCGCTCCTCTCCCTTGGCGATGCCGACGATGGGCAAATTCAGCCCCAATTCGCCGAATACCTCCAGCGCCACGCCCACCTGGCCCTTGCCGCCGTCGATGAACACCGCGTCCGGCAATCTGCCCTCGCCTTCCGCCAGTTTGCCGTAGCGACGTGACAGGACTTCGCGCATCGCGGCGTAATCGTCGCCCGGCGTGGCGGTGGCGATGTTGAAGCGCCGGTATTCGCTAGGCTGCATCGCGCCCTTGTCGTACACCACGCAGGACGCCACCGTGGCCTCGCCCATGGTGTGGCTGATGTCAAAGCACTCGAAACGGCCGGCATCCTCCAGTTCCAAGACCTCGTTCAGCTGCGCCAGCCGCTGGCTTTGGGTGGCCTTGCTGCCCAAACGCTGCAGGATGGCCAGCTCGGCGTTCTTTTCCGCCATCTCCAGCCATACCCGGCGCTCGCCTATCGGATTGCTGACGATGGCGATCTTGCGGCCGGCCCGCTCCAGCAAGAACTGCTGCAGCGCGCCATCCAACGGGCCGTTGACGACCAGCACGGTCGGCACCGTGGCATTCAGGTAGTGCTGGGCGACGAAGGCCTGCAGGATTTCCTCGGCGGTATCGGCCTCGCCGCCTATCGGGAAGTGGCTCTTGTCCCCCAGGTGGCGGCCGCCGCGTATCATCACCAGATTGACGCAGGGCTGGCCATCGCGGATCCGCGCCGCCACCACATCGCAATCCTGCTGGCTCTGGTTGCTGGCGACAAACTGCTTCTCCTGTACCCGCGCCAGCGCCTGGATCTGGTCGCGCAGCTCTGCCGCCTGCTCAAAGGCCATCGCCTCCGCCGCCGCCGTCATCCGCCGCGTCAGCTCGTCTATCAGCTCGCTCTGCCGCCCATTCAGGAAGGCGACCGCGCTGGCCACGTCCGCCGCGTACTCTTCTTTGGAAATATGCTCGACACAGGGGCCGGAGCAGCGCTTGATCTGATACAGCAGACAGGGACGCGAACGATTGGCGAACACCGCGTCCTCGCAGGTGCGCAGGCGGAATACCTTCTGCAGAATCTGGATGCTCTCGCGCACCGCGTAGCTGTTGGGAAACGGGCCGAAGTACTGGTTGGGCTTTTTCGGCTCGCCGCGGTAGTACGCCATCTGCGGAAAGGCATGCCCGCTGAGCATCAGATAGGGATAGGACTTGTCGTCGCGAAACAAAATGTTATAGCGCGGCGACAGCGCCTTGATCAGATTGTTCTCCAGAATCAGGGCCTCGGCCTCGGAACGGGTGACCGTGGTTTCGATATTGGCGATCTGCCGCACCATCAGCCGGATGCGCGGGCTGAGATCGTTCTTCTGGAAATACGAGCTGACCCGGCGCTTCAGATCTATCGCCTTGCCGACGTACAGCACCTTGCCGTCTTCGCCCAGCATGCGGTAGACGCCGGGCAGCGATGGCAGGTTCTGCAATACGCTCTGGTAGTCGAATTCGGGCTTGGACACTTATTTATTGCACCAGGTCTGTACGTCTTTCTGAGCCTGGCGGATCATCTCGTTGCGCTGGGCGTCGGTGGCCAGCGCGGTGGAGCCCGGCAGGTGGATGCGCCCGTTCAGCTGCAGCGTGGACAGATTGCTTTGCGCCTGCTTGCAGTTCTGCTCCTTGATCTTGGCGTTGGCGGCCGCGATGGCCGCGCTGTCGGACGCCACGGGCTTGCTCTCGGCTTTCTTTTCCGCCTTTTTTTCCGATTGCGGCGCGGACGCCGGCATCGGCGCAGGGTGCGTCCGCACGTTCAGCTTGCGCGCGTTGACATTGGGCGGCGGCTGATCGGAATACACCTTTTTGCCGTTGGCGTCGGTCCAGGTGTAGACCTCGGCCGATGCGGCGGCCGGCGTCAGCAAAACCAGCAAAAACGTCCATACTACAGATGACTTCATTGTCGCTATCCCCGAACCCTCTGGCTGTATGTTCCGGATTGTAAGGCTTGCCATCCGGCCGCGCAAAAGCGGTCGGAACGCGTTTTTGCAGAACCGTCGCCGATCCGGTACAATGCGGCTTTGCCGCCTAAGGAAACGCGATGCGTATCATCGAGAAAGCCTATACTTTCGACGACGTTCTCCTCGTCCCAGCTCATTCTGAAGTTCTGCCGCGCGACGTATCGCTCGCTACGCGCCTCACTCGCAACATCACTTTGAACCTGCCGCTGGTTTCCGCCGCCATGGACACCGTGACCGAAGCCCGCCTCGCCATCGCCATGGCGCAGGAAGGCGGCATTGGCATCGTGCACAAGAACATGGGCGTCGAGAAGCAGGCTGCCGAAGTTTCCAAGGTCAAGCGCCATGAGAGCGGCGTGGTGAAAGACCCGATCACCATCGCGCCGGACATGCTGGTGCGCGATCTGGTCCTGCTGACCCGCCAGTACAAGATCTCCGGCCTGCCGGTCATCGAAGCCGGCAAGGTGGTGGGCATCGTCACCAACCGCGACCTGCGCTTCGAAACCCGCCTGGACCAGACCGTCGGCTCCATCATGACCCCGCGCGAGCGCCTGATCACCGTCAAGGAAGGCGCCAGCATCGACGAGGCCCGCGAACTGATGCACAAGCACCGCCTGGAGCGCGTGCTGGTGATCAACGACGCCTGGGAGCTGAAGGGCCTGATCACGGTCAAGGACATCATCAAGACCAGCGAACACCCGAACGCCAACAAGGATAGCCAAGGCCGTCTGCGCGTCGGCGCGGCCGTCGGCACCGGCGCCGACACCGAAGAGCGCGTCAAGGCGCTGGTGGCCGCCGGCGTGGACGTCATCGTGGTGGACACCGCCCACGGCCACAGCCAGGGCGTGCTGGACCGCGTGCGCTGGGTCAAGCAAAACTTCGAGCATGTCGACGTGATCGGCGGCAACATCGCCACCGCCCAGGCCGCGCTGGATCTGGTCAAGGCCGGCGCCGACGGCGTCAAGGTCGGCATCGGCCCCGGCTCGATCTGCACCACCCGCATCGTGGCCGGCGTGGGCGTGCCGCAGCTGACCGCCATCCACAACGTGTCCGAAGCGCTGAAAGGCACCGGCGTGCCGATGATCGCCGACGGCGGCATCCGCTTCTCCGGCGACATCGCCAAGGCGCTGGCAGCAGGCGGCAACGCGGTGATGCTGGGCGGCATGTTCGCCGGCACCGAGGAAGCCCCGGGCGAAGTGGAACTGTTCCAGGGCCGCTCCTACAAGTCCTACCGCGGCATGGGCTCGCTGGGCGCGATGAGCCAGGGTTCGGCCGACCGTTACTTCCAGGACAGCTCCAACGCCGCCGACAAGTTCGTGCCGGAAGGCATCGAAGGCCGCGTGCCGTACAAGGGCCCGATCGGCCAGGTGATCCACCAACTGGTGGGCGGCCTGCGCTCGTCCATGGGCTACCTGGGTTGCCCGAACATCGATCAACTGCATGAGAAGGCGCAGTTCGTCGAGATCACTTCGGCCGGCATCCGCGAATCCCACGTCCACGACGTGCAGATCACCAAGGAAGCGCCGAACTACCACGTCGAACGCTAAGCCGTTACGCTGGAATTCGCCATGAAGGCAGGCCTCTCGGCCTGCCTTTTTCTTTGCCTGACGCCGTTTCCTGCCCCTCATCCTCTCTGCCAACCATTGCGCCTGGCTTGGCACAGCGCTATTTACCACCCGCACAAACAAAACCGCCCGGACCAGGCCGGGCGGTTGCAAAGGAACGATGTTCCCGCTTAGTTGAACGACAGCGCGCTCAGGAAATCGCCCATCGGCTTACCGCCGTTCTTCACCAGCGCGGCATCGCGCGCGCTCACCCCCGGCAAAGGCTTCAGGCCGAAACGACGGGTCAGGAAGCGCAGGATCGATGCGGTGTCGTACTGGGTATGATCGACAAAGCCCTTCTTGGCGAACGGCGAGATCACAATCGCCGGGATACGCGTGCCCGGCCCCCAGCCATCGCCCTTCGGCACCGCGGCATGGTCGTAGAAACCGCCGTTTTCGTCGTAGGTGACGATCACTAGCATGTTTTTCCACTGCGGGCTCTTCTGCAACTGGGCGATCACCGAGGCGATGTGCTGGTCGCCATCGGTCACGCTGGCGTAACCAGGGTGCTGGTTCAGATTGCCCTGCGGCTTGTAGAACGCCACTTGCGGCAACTGGCCCTTGGCGGCGTCGGCGAGGAAGCTCTGGTCGAAGTCCTTCAGATGCTTGGCGCGGTAGTCGGCCTGCTTCACCGGGTCAAAATTGGCGAAGTAATTGAAAGGCTGGTGATGCGGCTGGAACTGGATCGCGCCGCCGTAAATCTGGCTGCTGTCGGTGAGCGCGGTATTCCAGCCGCCGGCATACCAGGCCCAGCTGACCTTCTTGTCGTCCAGACGATCGGCAATGGTGGCCTGGGTTTGCACCGGCAAAGTGGAAGCCTTCGTCAGATCGCCGTATAGCTTCTTGTCCGCAGACGCGTTGCCGGTCGGCTGGAACGGCGGCTGCATGGTGTTGACGGCATAGAACTTGCCGTCCTTGACTGCCGGCGTGCCGTCGCTCTTGAATTTAGGCGTAAGCGTGCTGTCGTTTTTGTATAGGGCCTTGCCTGTCAGAACGGAGGCCGGGCTGTTGGCGGCCGGCGTCAGGCGCAGGAAGTTGCCCTTGGCGTCGGTATCGATCGCCGAGATGCTGCCCTTGGCGACCGAGGTGTCGGCATTCGGATATTCCGGCGCGCAGGCGCAGATCAGGTACTGGTGATTGAGGAAAGAGCCGCCGAAAGCGCCCATGAAGAAGTTGTCGGCCAGCGTATACTGCTTGGCCAGCTGCCACATCGCCATCTTGCTGCCGTCGTAGTAGCCCATGGTCAGGCCGCCGGCATCCGAATACGCGGTGAACTTGTCGTTGGCGCCGCCATTGATCTGCATCTGGTTATTGAAGAAGCGGTGCACCAGATCGCGCGTGACCACCGATTGCGACACCACCACGCCCGTGCCGTTCAGGCCCTTGGGATCGTCGATCTGGAACGGCTTGTTGGCGAAGTTCGCCGTCTGCTGCTGGGTCAGACTCACGCTCTGGCCGCCAGCGGTCAGGCCACCCCACGTCGGCGGCAAGACTGGCAGGACCGAACCGTCAAAATCCTTCTGCGGCTCCGCCTTGCCCTTGGACGTCGGGTTGACGTTCGGAATGCCGTTGGCGCCCGGGAATAGGCCGTACAAGTTATCAAAGCCGCGGTTCTCGGCGTAGATCACCACTACGTTCTTGATATCGCTCAGGCCCAGACGTTTGTGCAGATTGCTCTTGATATCGCCGGTGGCACCGGCTTCCTTCACCGCGTTGGCGATGGCGTCGATATTCTGGTTGATCGCCCCTTTCAGCGTGGCCTTGACGTCCGGATCGCTTTCCTTGTTGTGGTCGGCCATCACTTTTTCCGGATCGACGCCCAGGCGATCCGCCACGGCCTTGCGCGCGGTGGGCAGATCCATGCCGCCGTCCATCAGGTCTGCGATTTCGGTGGTCAATGAGCTGACCACCACATTATTGGCGCCGGACGGGGCGCGGAAAATCAGCGGATCGGTTACCGGGCTGGCCGTGCCGGTATCGGGATCATAACGCGTCGCATCGGTTCCCACTTCCACCAGCACCGCGCCGCTGCCTTTCAGCGAGAACGCGCCGTTGTCGTCGGTGTAGGCAAACGGCTCATTGCTGTCGCAATGACCGTTGCCGTTTTGATCCAGGCACACTTTGGCGTGGCGGAAATAGCTGCCGGTCACCACGCCGCTGGTGCTGGAGGGGGCCGCGCTGGCGGAAGAGGAGCCGCCGCCGCCGCAGGCGGTCAATACGGCCGCGCCGATCAGGGTCAGCGCAAAGCCACAGGTCAAGCGTTGCATGGGATGATCATCCTTGCGGTTTGATGGAGTGTGCGGATTATCCTGATGGAATGTTTCAGTACGTTTACAACTTGTTAACATTCCCCTCGCCCACCACATCCGGGAAACAAACTGCCCACTGTCACATTTCTGTCACTTTCACGCAGTACAGTCGCCGCCACACTTCATCCATCCGACATCATGCTGCGCACACTCATCCCGCTATCGATACTGGCCGCCCTTTCCACCGCTCCGCTTGCCGCGCCACCCGCCCAGCCGGCCTACGTCGGCGCCGCCTATGCGCCCGGCCCCCGCCCGGTCAGCGCCAAGGCCTTGGAAAGCCTGGGCCGCCAGCTATTTTTCGACCGCTCGCTATCGGCATCCGGCGCCATGTCCTGCGCCACCTGCCATAGCCCAGCGCATGCCTATGGCCCGCCCAACGGACTGGCCGTGCAACTGGGCGGCGTCGATGGCAAGCAGCCAGGCACCCGCGCCACGCCGTCCTTGCGCTATCTGCAAACCGTGCCAGCCTTCAGCGAACACTTCCATGACGATGACGGCAACGACAGCGAGGATGCCGGCCCGACTGGCGGCTTCACCTGGGACGGCCGCGCCGACTCCACCCACAGCCAGGCCTCCCTGCCCTTGCTGGCCCCCAACGAAATGGCCAATGGCACGCCGGCCGCCGTAGTGAAAAAATTGCAGGCATCGCCCGCTGCCGACCGCTTCCGCCAATTGTTCGGCAAGGACATCTTCAGCCATCCGGACGCGGCGTTCGCCAAGGCGGTGCTGGCGCTGGAGGTTTTCCAGCAGAATCCCAGGGAATTTGCGCCTTACGACAGCAAGTACGATGCCTATCTGCGCGGCCAAACCAAGCTCAGCGCCCAGGAAATGCGCGGGCTGAAGGCTTTCAACGATCCGGCCAAGGGCAATTGCGCGTCCTGCCATCTGAGCGCGCGCAGCGAAAACGGCGCGTTTCCGCTATTCAGCGATTTCGGCCACATCGCCGTCGGCGCGCCGCGCAACCCGGCCATCGCCGCCAACCGCAACAGCCATTACTACGACCTGGGCTTGTGCGGCCCCTATCGCACCGACCTCAAGACCCATGCCGAATACTGCGGACTGTTCCGCACGCCCAGCCTGCGCAATGTCGCCACCCGCAAAACCTTCTTCCACAACGGCTCGTTCAACGATCTGCGCCAGGTACTGCGCTTCTACGCCGAGCGCGACACGCATCCGGAAAAGTGGTACCCGAAGGGCAAGGACGGCAAGGTGGCGAAGTTTGATGACCTGCCCGCGCGCTACCACGGCAACGTCAACATGGAGCCGCCATTCGGCGGCAAACCCGGCGCCAAGGCGGCTTTCGACGAAAAAGACATCGACGACATGCTCGCCTTCCTGAAAACGCTGAACGACGGCTACAAGCCGCCCAAGCCGAAGAATATCTGAGAGCGCTCGCCCCGATCAGGCGGGCAGCCAACAAAAAAGCCCACCGCTGCACGGTGGGCTTTTTTACTGGCGCAATCTCGCGCGGCTTACAGGCCGAACGGGTGACGCAGCACGATGGTTTCTTCGCGGTCCGGACCGGTGGACACGATGTCGACCGGCGCGCCGCACACCTCTTCGATGCGCTTCAGGTAAGCCTGGGCGTTGGCCGGCAGATCTTCCCAACGCTTCACGCCGACGGTGGTGCCCGTCCAGCCCGGCAGGGTTTCGTATACCGGCTCGCACTTGGTCACAGCATCGGAGCCGAACGGCAGGATGTCGATCAGCTTGCCGTCCAGCATGTAGCCGGTGCACAGCTTGATCTCTTCCAGGCCGTCCATCACGTCCAGCTTCATCACGCACAGGCCGGACACACCATTGATCTGGATGGAGCGCTTCAGCGCGGCGGCATCGAACCAGCCGCAGCGGCGCGGACGGCCGGTGACGGAGCCGAACTCGTTGCCGCGCTTGGCCAGGAAGGCGCCGATCTCGTTTTCCTGCTCGGTCGGGAACGGACCGGAGCCGACGCGGGTGGCGTAACCCTTGACGATGCCCAGCACGTAGTTGAGCATTTGCGGCGCCACGCCGGCGCCCGGCGCCGCCGCGCCGGCCACGCAGTTGGACGAGGTCACGTACGGGTAGGTGCCGTGGTCGATGTCCAGCAGCGTGCCTTGCGCGCCTTCGAACAGGATGGGCGTGCCAGCCTTGTCCATGTCGTACAGGGTGCGCGACACGTCAGCCACCATCGGCTTGATGCGCTCGGCCATCTTCATGGTGTCGGCCAGGATGGCCTCGTAGCTCACCGGCTCGGCCTGGAACAGATTGGTCAGCAGGAAGTTGTAGTAGTCTACGTTTTCCTTCAGCTTGGCGGCGAAGCGCTCGGCGTTGAACAGGTCGATCACCTTCAGCGCGCGACGGGCCACCTTGTCTTCGTAACACGGGCCGATGCCGCGGCCGGTGGTGCCGATCTTGCCGGCGCCCATGGCGGCTTCGCGCGCCTGGTCCAGAGCGATGTGGTACGGCAGGATCAGCGGGCAGCCTTCTGCAATCTTCAGGCGGGCGGAGGCGTTGACGCCGGCGGCTTCCAGCTCGTCGATCTCCTTCAGCAGGGCTTCCGGCGACAGCACCACGCCATTGCCGATGAAGCACTCGACGTCCGGACGCAGGATGCCGGACGGCACCAGGCGCACGACGGTCTTCTTGCCGTTGACCCACAGCGTATGGCCGGCGTTGTGGCCGCCCTGGAAGCGCACCACGGCACGCGCGTGGTCGGTCAGCCAGTCAACGATTTTGCCCTTGCCTTCGTCACCCCACTGGGTGCCAATCACGACAACGTTCTTGGACATTGGAAAAAACCTCTTCGTCAGTCAGATTCAAACAAAAAATCAATGAAACGGCGCCAGCTGCCAGCCTTGCTCGGCAGGCACCAGCTCGCGATCGCAATTCAACGCGTCCGCCGATTCGCCCAGATAATCCACCACCACCATCTCGCCTGCGGCGCGCAAACGCGCCACTTCCTCAGCGGCAGCCGGCAGATGGCGCGCCGAGACGCGAATGCCGCGGCTGGAGTCGCGTTCCGGCAGGATGCGCAGCAGGTCGCGCAAGTCCAGGCTGAAGCCGGTAGCCGGACGGGCGCGGCCAAAGCGCCGGCCCACATTGTCGTAGCGGCCGCCGCGCGCGATGGCGTCGGACCAGCCCGGCGCGTAAGCCGCGAACATCAGGCCGGTGTGATAGAAATCGCCGCGCAGCTCGGCCAGATCGAAGCTCAGCTCCGCCCGGCCCTGCATCGCGCGGGCGATGGCGGACAGCTGCATCAGCCCCAGCTCCACCTCCGGCAGAGAAGGCAGACGGGTGCGCGCCTTCTCCAGCACAACAGCCGGACCATACAATTCCGGCAGCGCCAGGAAAGCGCTCTTGTAAGGTTCGGCCACGCCGGCCACCAGCGCCGCGATGCCGGCGGCATCCTTGTTCTGCAACAGGCCGAACAGCTCGCGGCTCACCTCCGGAGCGAGGCCGGCCGCCGCGGCCAAGCCGCGGTAGATGGCGATATGGCCCACATCCAGGCGCAGTTTTTCCACACCGGCTTTTTCCAGCGTGGACAGCATCAGATCGATGATCTCCAGGTCGGCCTCGATGCCGGCATAGCCGTACAGCTCAGCTCCGACCTGCAGCGGCTCGCGCGAGCTGGTCAGGCCGGACGGGCGGCTGTGCACCACGCTGCCGGCGTAGCACAGGCGGGTGACGCCGGTGCGGCCGCCCAACAAGTGGGCGTCGATGCGCGCCACCTGCGGCGTGATGTCGGCGCGCAGGCCCAGCTGGCGTCCGGACAACTGGTCGTCCAGCTTGAAGGTTTTCAGGTCCAGCGTGACGTCGCCTTCGCTGACCAGCGAATCGATGTACTCGATCAGCGGCGGCAGCACCAGTTCGTAGCCAGCCACGCGAAAGCCTTCCAGCATCGCGGCCTTGGCGGACTCAACCTGGCGCGCCGTGGCCGGCAGGATGTCCGCGATATATTCAGGTAACAGCCAATTACGCATTTCGTTTCAACAGAATAAAAGGCGGGAGGAGCCCCGCCTTGTCATCAGCAAACTGGCCAGGTCGCCCCGGCCAGTCTTCTTTATACTAAATTGTCGCTTACTTGCTCTTGCCTTGTCCCGCCTGCGGGTTCTTCAGATACTTGAAGAAATCGCTGCTCGGATCCAACACCAGCACGTCGCTCTTGTTCTTGAACGACTCCTTGTACGCATCCATGCTGCGCCAGAAGGCGTAGAACTCCGGATTCTTGCCGTAGGCCTCGGCGTAGATCGCCCCCGCCTTGGCATCGCCCACGCCCTTCAGTTCCTGCGCCTTGCGATAGGCTTCGGCCAGGATCACGTCGCGCTGCTTGTCGGCTTCCGCCCGCACCCGCTCGGCATCGGCCGCGCCTTCGCTGCGCAGCTTGCTGGCCACGGTGCGACGCTCGGACTGCATGCGGTCGTAGACGGAACTGCTTATTTTATCCGGAAAGTCGACGCGTTTTAAGCGGACATCGAGAATTTCCACGCCTATTTTACGCGCATCCGCGTCCGCGCGCTTGCGAACCGTCTCCATGACCTGATCGCGCTGGCCGGAAATGACGTCGGCAACGGTCTTCTGGCCGAACTCCGCGCGCAGGCCATCATTGATGGTCTGCTTCAGACGCGCCACCGCGGCGGCTTCGGTGCCCACGCTCTTGTAGAACTGCGACACATCCACCACGCGCCATTTCACGAAGCTATCCACCAGCACGTTCTTCTTCTCGCGGGTATTGAACAGCTCAGGCGTTTCCGCATCGATGGTCTGCACGCGGCGGTCGAAGTAGCGCACGTTCTGCAGCAGGGGAATCTTGAACTGGATGCCCGGCTGGGAGATCACCTTGACCACCTCGCCGAACTGGAAAACCAGCGCGTACTGGCGCTGATCGACGGTGAACAGCGACAAGCTGGCGACAAACAGCGCGCCGGCGATCGCCACCAGGGTTGGGATCAATCTTTGCGTCATCGCTCCGCTCCAAAAATATCGCGACCGCGCGAGGTATCGCGCCCGTTCTTGGCCGCCGGCGGATTAGCCGGCTGGGCCGGGGCCGCAGGGGCCGGGCTCGCGGAGGGTTGGGCGAGAGCCGGCGCGGCGGCGCCGGGAGCGGTCATCTGCACCAGCTTGTCCAGCGGCAGGTAGAGCAGGCTGTTGCCGCCCTTCTGATCCACCAGCACCTTGCTGCTGTTGTGCATGATCTGCTGCATCATGTCGAGGTACATGCGGTCGCGCATGACCTTGGGCGCCTTGTTGTATTCAGGCAACACTTGCTTGAATCGCTGGGCATCACCCTCGGCTCGCTCCACCACCTGCTGCTGGTAAGCCTCGGCTTCCTGCACCAGACGGGAGGCCATGCCCTTGGCCTTGGGCACCACCTCGTTGGCGTAGGCCATACCCTCGTTCAGCAGCTTGTCCTTGTCCTGGCCCGCCTTCACCGCGTCGTCGAACGCCGCCAGCACCTGCTGCGGCGGCTGAACGTCGTTGATGTTGACCTTGGCGATGCGGATGCCGGCCTGGTAGCGGTCCAGCACTTCCTGGATCAGCTTGTGCGCGTCGACGGCGATCTGGGCGCGGCCCTCGTTCAGGACGAAGTCCACCTTGTTGCGGCCGACCACCTCGCGGATGGCGGTTTCCGTCGCCTGCTTGACCAGATCCTTGCCGTCGCGCTCGCGCGCGGCGTTGTTGAACAGAAACGCGCGCGCATCCTTGATGTCGTACTGGACCGACAGCTGCACATCGATGATGTTCTGGTCTTCGGTCAACATCAGCGATTCTTCCGGCACGCGGTTCTGCGCGCTGCCGCGATAACCGACTTCGACGCTGCGCACCTCGGTCAGGTTGACGATCTCGGACTTCTCGAACGGATACGGCGCGCGCCATTGCAGGCCCGGCTCGGTCAGGCGATTGAAACTGCCCAGCCGCAGCACCACGCCGGCTTCGCGCGCGTCCACCACGTAGAAACCGCTGGCCAGCCACAAGGCGGCCAATACGCCGATCACGGCGGCGGCGCCGCCTTTGAACGACGGCGGCGACATGCCGGAGCCGGGGCGTCCGCCCTGGCCCATCGGATTGTTCGGGCCGCCATTGCCGGACTTGCCGCCCAGCAGGCGGGACAGTTTGCGGTTCAGATCACGGAACACTTCATCGAGGTCCGGTGGCCCATTCTGGCCGTTGCGGCCACGGTTCGGGTCATTCTGCGACATGCTCGTATGGTTCTTTATGGTTGTTTGCGAAAGGTTGCACCCGTTCGGCAATCGCCTCGCGCAAGAGTTCCAGCCCCTCGCCCTTCAGCGCCGATACGCGTACCGAAACGATCTGGCCATCCTCGCCGCGCTCGATCTCCGGCGGCAGCGCTTTCAGATCGCATTTGTTCCATACGATGAGCTGTGGAATGCCGTCGGCGTCGATTTCGGCCAGCACCTTGTTGACCTCCTCGATCTGCGCATCGCGCATCTCATTGGCGCAGTCCACCACATGCAGCAGCAGATTGGCCTGGACCGTCTCCTCCAGCGTGGCGCGGAAAGCCGCCACCAGGGTATGCGGCAGATCGCGGATGAAGCCGACGGTGTCGGACAGCACGACGGAACTTTGATGATTCAGGAACAGTTTGCGGCTGGTGGTGTCCAGTGTGGCGAACAGTTGGTCGGCGGCGTAGCTATTGGCCTTGGTCAACGCATTGAACAAGGTGGATTTGCCGGCGTTGGTATAGCCGACGATGGACACCGAGGCGATGCCGGCGCGATTGCGTCCCTTGCGCTGGGTGCTGCGCTGCTTCTGCACCTGGGCCAAACGCTCCTTCAGCGCCTTGACGCGGATGCCGAGCAGGCGGCGGTCGGTTTCCAGCTGGGTTTCGCCGGGGCCGCGCAGGCCGATGCCGCCCTTCTGCCGCTCCAAGTGGGTCCAGCCGCGCACCAGGCGCGTGGAAAGATGCGACAGCTGAGCCAGCTCCACCTGCAGCTTTCCTTCATGGCTGCGGGCGCGCTGAGCGAAGATATCGAGGATCAGGCTGTTGCGGTCGATCACGCGGCACTGGATCACGCGCTCCAGGTTGCGCTCCTGGCCCGGCGACAGCGCGTGGTTGAAGATCACCACGTTGGCGCCGGTGGCCCGCACCATGGAGGCGATCTCCTCCACCTTGCCTTTGCCGGCGAACAGGGCGGCGTCGGGGCGCTGGCGCTTGCCCTGCACCATGCCGAGAATTTCGACATGGCTGCTGCGCACCAGCTCGGCGCACTCGGCGACACTTTCCTGGTAGTCGGCATCACCAAAATCCAGGCTGACCAGGACGGCCTGGTCGCCTAAGTCGGGACGATCAAACATGCTGTAGCAATCTAGTGCGGCGATAAAAGACAAAGGCCGAAAGGCCGCATGCATGATGCGGCCGATCGGCCCGGGCGGCGAGGCCGGCTGCCTTAGGCGTCCTGCGCCTGTTCCTGCTTCTGCGCCGGGTGTTCGTGCGGGATGGTAACCGCGCGAGCCGGGACCACGGTGGAGATGGCGTGCTTGTAAACCATCTGGGTGACCGTATTCTTCAGCAGAACCACGTACTGGTCGAAGGATTCAACCTGACCCTGCAGCTTGATGCCGTTGACCAGATAGATGGAGACCGGCACGTGTTCCTTACGCAGGATGTTCAGGAACGGGTCTTGTAACATTTGCCCTTTAGAGCTCATTCGTTTTTCTCCGAATCGTTGATTGTTGTATTAACTGTGCAGCGAACAGCGCGGCGGCCTGCTTATTTTTAGCAGAAAACATTCCGGCGTACTATTTTTTGCTGTTTTTGCCGTAGCGAACTTCTTTTTCCCTGCCCCGCATCTTGGACATCGGCTTAGGCTTGGCCCGGGATTTCTCCTTGCCGTCGTCGTTGTCGAACGGGTTTTCCGACGATTTATACTGCACTCTCAGCGGGGTGCCCTGCAGTTTGAACACTTTACGGAAAGTATGTTCCAAATAGCGGGTGTAGCTGTTGGGTATATTGTCGAGCGCGTTGCCGTGCACGACGATGATAGGCGGATTCTGCCCGCCTTGGTGCGCATAGCGCATCTTGGGGCGGATCAGGCCGCTGCGCGGCGGTTGCTGGCGCTCCAGCGCCACCTGCAGCACCCGCGTCAGCTTCGGCGTCGCCAGCTTCACCATCGCGGCGCGGTAAGCCTCGTCGATCGATTTGAACAAGTCTGCCACACCTCGGCCCTCGATGGCCGAGATGTAATGAAACTTTGCGAAATCCAGAAAGTTGAGCTTGCGCGCGATCTCGCGGCGCACGGTGTCTTTCTGCTCGCTGTCCAGGTTGTCCCACTTGTTGACCGCCACCACCAGGGCGCGGCCGGCTTCCAGCGCGAAACCGGCGATGGTGGCGTCCTGCTCGGAGATGTCCAGCTGGGCATCCAGCACCAGCACCGCGACGTTGGCGTCTTCAATCGCCTTCATGGTCTTGATGACGGAGAATTTCTCCAGCATCTCGTTGACCTTGGCGCGGCGGCGCACGCCGGCGGTGTCGATGATGGTATAGGTATGGCCTTCGCGCTCAAAATCAATATAGATGCTGTCGCGGGTGGTGCCGGCTTGGTCGAAGGCGATGACGCGCTCCTCGCCCAGAATGGCGTTCACCAGGGTGGACTTGCCGACATTCGGCCGGCCGATCACGGCGAACTTCGGATGGCGGCTGTCTTCTTCCTCCACTTCATCGGGGAAGCCCTCCAGCACCAGTTCCATCAGCTCGCGCACGCCGTCGCCGTGAGCGGCGGAAATCACCAGCGGCTCCCCCAGCGCCAGTTCATGGAACTCGGCGCCGGCGATGGCATGCTTCATGCCTTCCGCCTTGTTGACGGCCAGGAACACCGGACGGTCCAGCTGGCGCAGGCGGTTGGCGATGATCTTGTCTTGCGGCGTCAGGCCGGAGCGGCCGTCCACCAGGAACACCACGGCATCGGCTTCGTCAACGGCCTGCAAGGTCTGCTTGGCCATTTCGAACAGGATGCCTTCGTCCACCACCGGCTCGAAACCGCCGGTGTCCACCACCAGATACGGCTTCTCGCCGACCCGGCCATGGCCGTAATGACGGTCACGCGTCAGGCCCGGCTGGTCGGCGACCAGGGCGTCGCGGCTGCGGGTCAGCCGGTTGAAGAGGGTCGACTTGCCCACATTGGGGCGGCCGACCAGCGCTACGGTAGGTTTCATGTAAAACTGCTTTTATCCCAAATTCAGCATCGCCAAGCGGCCATCCTGTCCCTGTACCAGGGCGGAGGAGCCGAGCGACACCGGTTGATTGACCGGACCGGAGGTGCCGATCTTGCTGCGGCCGACAATGCCGCCGCTCTCGTTGGATAGCAGATGCGCATAGCCTTCGCCATCCACCACCAGCACGAAGCGGCCCAGCATGACCGGGCCGGAGACATCGCGGTACTTCAGATCGTCGTTTTTCCAGACGTTGCGGCCGCTCTGGCGATCATAGGCCCAGACCGAACCGTTTTCCGCCGTCACGTAGACATTGCGGGCGTCCACCGCCAGGCCGTGGCTGGACGAGATCTCGCGCGCCCACTGCAGGCTGCCGCTGCGGGCCTCAAAGCAGGCGACGCGCCCTTGATAGGCCACGGCGCACACCTGGCCGCCATCGAATACCGGGCGGCTGGTGACGTCGGTGACGCGCTCCAGCTCGGTGGCGCCGCGCGGCGTGGCCACGGCGCCCTGCCACAGCGAATTGCCGGTTTGCGGATTGATGATGTCGAGCTGGCCGCCGGCCTGCCCCACCATCACCGCCTCGCGGCCCACCGCGCGCATCGAGCCGTCGTTGCGCACCGTCAGCTGCGGCAATACGTTGCCGACCGACCACTGCTGCTTGCCGTCGGCCAGGTTGAACCCCGTCAGACGGGCATCGTTGGTGCGCACGATGACCTTGTCGCCGGCGATCTGCGGCGCTTCCAGCATCAGGCTGGTCAGGGACTGCTCCCACAGCGTCTTGCCGCTGACGCGGTCCACCGCCAGCAGCTTGGCGTCCTGCGTGCCCACCAGCACGGTATCGCCGCTGACGGCGACGCCGGTGCTCAGGCCGCGCTTCAGCGACACATCGCTCTGGATACGGCCGGACAGGGCATCGATGCTGCGGATGCGCCCCGTAGCGTCTGCGGTCACCACATTGCCGTTGGCGTACACCGGCAGGAAGCTGCCGGCCGGCGCCGCCTGCTGTAGCGTCCATTTGAGCTCCAGCGTCTGCAGCGGCTTGATGGCGGCCAGCGGCGTCGGCTGAAATTGCGAGGAACCTTCAAACCAGCTGGCGCAGCCAGCCAGCGACAAGGAAGAGATGACAGCGGTAAGCAACAGTTGGCGGCGCATGCGATCAGCCTCCCAACGCGTCGAGTTTCATCCGAACCAGCTCGCGGCTCGGGTTTTCTTGCACCAGCTTCGCCAGCGCGGCCTTGTAGGCGTCGCGCGCGCCGGCGGCATCGCCCTTGGCGGAGAACACATCGCCCTTCAACTCGAGATACTCGGCGTCGAAAGCAGCCGGGTGCGGCTGGTTCAGCTCGGAGATCGCGGCATCGTACTTCTTCTGCTGCAGATGCAGCGAAGCCAGGCGCAGGCGGGCGATGGCCTGCATGGCCTCGTCCTTGCCGTTCGTCACCACCCACTGCAGCTGGCTGGAGGCCAGATCCAGATCGTTCTTGTCGAACGCCGCCTTGGCCAGCACCAGCGCGCTGCGGCTGGCGTAAACCGTGCCGGCGAACTCGCCCTGCAATTGCTGGGCCGCCGTTTTCAGCTTGGCGACATCCTTGGCGGCGATGGCGGCGTCCACCGCTTCATACGCGACGGCGGCTTTTTCCGCTTGCTGGCGCTGATACATGCCATAGGCCTTGTAACCCAGGTAGCCGAGGCTGACCGCCAGCACTGCGCCGCCGATCAGTTTGCCCCACTGCTGCCAGAAGGCCTTCATCGAATCGATCTGTTCCTGTTCCTGCAAGTCGAACGCCATTGCGTTCCCCCTTATTCAATCAAGCTTTCAGAGTGGCCAGCGTCGCGGCGACATCCGCGGCTGCCACGGTCTTTTGTTCGATTTCCGCGCGCAAGGCCTTGATCACGGCCTGGCCGGCGGCGATCTCGTTCTCGCCGACGATGACGGCGAACGCCGCGCCGCTGGCATCGGCCTTCTTCATTTGCGACTTGAAACTGCCCTCGCCCAGGTGCTGCACCACGGAGAAACCGGCGGCGCGCAGTTGCTGCGCCAGCTTCATCGAGTACAGGCCCGCGCCCGCGCCCTGGTTGACCAGGTAGACATCGACGCCGCGCTGCGACGGCAGCAGGCCCTTGTCCTGCAGCAACAGCAGCACGCGCTCCATGCCCATGCCGAAGCCGATGCCCGGCGCCGGCTTGCCGCCCAGCTGCTCGATCAGGCCGTCGTAACGGCCGCCGGCGCAGACGGTGCCCTGGGCGCCGAGCTCGGTGGTCACCCACTCGAACACGGACTGGTTATAGTAGTCCAAACCACGCACCAGCCGCGGGTTTTCCACATACTCCACGCCCAGCGCGGCGATCATCGCCTTCCAGCCCTCGTAGTGGGCGCGCGACGCCTCGCCCAGATAGTCGGACAGTTTGGGCGCGGCGTTGGCCATTTCCTGCAGCGCCGGATTCTTGGTGTCCAGCACGCGCAGCGGATTGGTGTACAGGCGACGCTTGCCATCCTCGTCCAGGATGTCGACGTGGCGCTCCAAGTACTGGATCAGCGCGTCGCGGTGAGCGGCCCGCTCTTCCTTGTTGCCCAGGGAGTTGATTTCCAGACGCACATACTGGCTGATGCCGAGACGGCGCCACAGGTCGGCCGTCATGGCGATGATTTCGGCGTCCACGTCCGGGCCGGCAAAGCCCAACGCTTCCACGCCCATCTGGTGGAACTGGCGGTAACGGCCCTTTTGCGGACGTTCGTGGCGATACATCGGGCCCATGTACCACACCTTCTGCGTGGCGTTGTAGAGCAGATTGTGCTCGACCACCGCGCGCAGCGTGCCGGCCGTGCCTTCCGGGCGCAGCGTCAGGCTGTCGCCGTTCAGGCTGTCAACGAAGGTGTACATTTCCTTTTCGACGATGTCGGTGACTTCGCCGATGGAACGGACAAACAACGCGGTATTTTCCAGGATGGGGGTGCGGATGTTGTGGTAGCCGTAGTCGGCCAGCAGCTTGCGCAGCACCCCTTCAAAATATTCCCACTGGTAGGATTCGGTCGGCAGCACATCGTTCATGCCTTTGACCGCTTGGTATTTCTGAGCCATTGCTATCTTCTTGTATCAGCTGAATTCTGGTTCCGTCAGGCTTTCACCGGCTGGATCGGAATCGTGCGGCTGGCGTTTTCGCGGCGCTTGGCGCCGCCTTCGCCGTAGCGGGTTTTGACGTAGTTGTCGACGATGGCGGTGAACTCGGCCGCGATGTTGTCGCCCTTCAGCGTCACATCCTTGTGGCCGTCCACATAGACCGGGGCCACCGGCACTTCGCCGGTGCCGGGCAGGGAGATGCCGATGTCGGCCAGCTTGGACTCGCCCGGGCCATTGACCACGCAGCCCATCACCGCCACCTTCATGTCCTCGACGCCAGGATATTGCAGACGCCATACCGGCATCTGCTCGCGCAGGTAGTTCTGGATATCGTCCGCCAGCTCCTGGAAGAAGGTGCTGGTGGTGCGGCCGCAGCCCGGACAGGCGGTGACCAGCGGCGTAAAGCTGCGCAGACCCATGGTTTGCAGCAACTCCTGCGCCACCACCACTTCCTTGGTGCGGGCTTCGCCAGGTTGCGGCGTCAGCGAGATGCGGATGGTGTCGCCTATGCCTTCCTGCAACAGAACGGCCAGCGCGGCGCTGGAAGCGACGATGCCCTTGCTGCCCATGCCGGCTTCGGTCAGGCCCAGGTGCAGCGGGTAGTCGCAACGGCTGCCGAGCTCGCGGTAGACGCTGATCAGGTCCTGCACATTGCTGACCTTGCAGGACAGGATGATATTGTCCGGCGACAGGCCGATTTCCATGGCTTTATCGGCCGACTCCAGCGCCGAAACAATCAGCGCTTCCTGCATCAGCTTGGGCAGCGGCAGCGGGGTGGCTGCGCGGTTGTTGGCGTCCATCATGCGCGCCAGCAAGGCTTGATCCAGGCTGCCCCAGTTGACGCCGATGCGCACCGCCTTGTCGAGCTCCATCGCGGTGCGGATCATGAAGGCGAACTTGTCATCGCCCTTGGCGCCCTTGCCGACGTTGCCGGGATTAATCCGGTATTTGGCCAGCGCCTGGGCGCAATCCGGGTATTCCTTCAGCAGACGGTCGCCGTTGAAATGGAAGTCGCCAACCAGCGGCACATTGCAACCTTGATCATCCAGCCGCTGGCGGATTTCCGCCACGCGCGCCGCCGCTTCCGGCGAGTTGACGGTGATGCGCACCACTTCGGAGCCAGCTTGCGCCAGCTGATACACCTGTTCCGCCGTCGCGGCGGCGTCGGCGGTATCGGTATTCGTCATCGACTGCACCACCACCGGCGCGGCGGAGCCTACCAAAACATGCCCCACCCGCACCAGGCGGGTGGGGCGGCGCGCGATATTCACGCTATCCATTCGCTACCCTGCATCACTTGAGTTGAATCTTGGCGGTTGTGCCGCGGATCTTGTCGCTGAAGTCCACCGGCTTGCCGTTGTAGCTCAGCTCTACCTGGCTGGCGTTGCCCACCACCACTTTGAACGGCGCGGTGCCGGAAACCTCGGTGGCATCGCCAGGCTGCATGACTTTGTAAATCAGTTTGCGGCCGGTGGCGTCCTGCACCGATATCCAGGCCGCGTCCTTGACGTTGACGCTGACCTTGTCGTTGCCTGGCGCGGCGGCCGGGGCGCTCGCCACCGGCTTGGCGGCAACCGCCTTGGCCGGCGCGCTGGCGACAGGCTTGGCAGCAGCCAGCTGGGCCGGGCTGCTGGCTGCCGGCTTGACGGCCGCCACCGCAGCGGAGGCCGGAGAATTCGCCTGCGTGGCAGCCGCTGGAGCGGATGCCGCCACGGCAGACGCATCATGTTGCTGAGTCAGCATCGGGGCCAGTTGGTCGTCCGCATGCTGTTCCGCCTTGGCGCCGCCATCGTCGCGATTGGCGTACCAGAAGCCGCCGCCCGCGATGCCGGCGACAATCACCGCCAGCGCCAGCCATTTGCCAATGGACGGGCCTTCACGGCTTTCCGTCGGCGCGTCCTCCGGCTCCTGCGGCAAGTCGCGCGCGGCGGTGCCTTTTACCAGATTGGCCACATCATTGACGGCCGAGGGGAAATGCTGCTCCAGGGCCTGCATCAGCGGCTCCGGATCCACGCCCAAGAAACGCGCGTAATTGCGTACGAAGCCACGGACAAAGGTGGCGCCGGGCAAAGCGTCGAAATCGTCGCGCTCGATCGCTTCCAACTGCCGCATCGACAGCTTCAGCCGATCAGCCACTTCCCCCAAGCCCAGTCCGGCCGCCTCGCGCGCCGCTTTCAAACTGGGGCCGATGCCTTTGGGCATCGGAGCGTCTAGATGTTCGTTTGTTCTTTCCATCCTCAGCTTCCACTCAACAGCAGTTGTGTTTCTCTAGAGTCCGGATACCGGTTCTTCAGCTCGCCGGCGCATTCGCTTTCCAACGTGCCGTCGCCGGTCTTGCGGGCGATTCTGGCTCCCAGCCACAGGTCGGCGGCACCCAAACCCTCGGGACTGGCGCTGCGCAGCCTGCCGAAATAGAAAGCGGCTAGTTTTGCATTACCCTGGCCAAGATGCATCTCCGCCAGTTCGCGCAGCGCCGGCGGATAATTGGGCGCCGCGCGCAAAGCGTCCAGCAGATACTCATTGGCCTTGTCCGCCTGGCCAAGCTTGAGGCTGCAACGCCCCAGGTTCAGATAGGCGGATTGAGGAGAATCATACAGCGGATTGGCCAGCGCCTTCAGAAACAGCGGCAGCGAATCCTGCACCCGGCCGTTTTCGCACAAAAACAGGCCGTAATTATTGTTGGCGGCCGAATTCGCCGGGTCCAACTGCAAGGCGCGGCGGAAATCCTGTTCCGCCTGGTCGTTCTGCTGCAGCAAGCCCAGCACATAGGCCCGGGCGACATACGCGGCCACATAGGACGCATCCGCCTGCACCGCCTGATTGGCGTTGTCCAGCGCCGCCTTCAGATTGCCTATCCTGGCGTACTCCACGGCAAGCTGGCTGCGTATCTGCGCCAGCTCATTGGTATTAGCCGCCATGGCGGAGGTGGCGACGCCAAATGCCAACAGCCATCCAGCCAACCCTCCCCGCCATTTATTCATAGTTTCTTATCCTCGCTTATTTGCATCCATTTGGCCTGACGCTTGGTTTTATCTTGCACTTGGCCGGCCAATTGACCACAGGCTGCATCGATGTCGTCGCCGCGCGTCTTGCGCACGGTCACCACATAGCCTTGTTCTTGCAGAAGTTCACGGAAAATGCGGATCGCGTTGTTGCTGGAACGATCATAACCCGAGTTGGGGAAAGGATTGAATGGGATCAGGTTGAATTTGCACGGCACATCCCTCACCAACTCCATCAACTGGCGAGCATGTTCCGGTCTATCGTTGACCCCGTCAAGCATCACATATTCAAAGGTGATGAAATCGCGCGGCGCTTTTTCCAGATAGCGGCTGCAGGCGGCCATCAGCTCCGCCAGCGGATATTTCTTGTTGATCGGCACGATCACGTCGCGGATCGCGTCGTTCGGCGCATGCAGCGACACCGCCAGCGCCACTGGGCACTCCTCGCGCAAACGGTCCATCTGCGGCACCAGGCCGGAAGTGGACAGCGTGACGCGGCGGCGGCTCAAACCATAGCCATGGTCGTCCAACATGATCTGCATGGCGCTGACCACGTTGTCGAAATTGGCCAGCGGCTCGCCCATGCCCATCATCACCACATTGGAGACGACGCGCTCGTTCTTCGGCGTCACGCCCATGGCCTTGTTGGCCCACCACAGCTGGCCGATGATCTCGGCGGTGCTCAGGTTGCGGTTGAATCCCTGGCGGCCGGTGGAGCAGAACGTGCACTCCAGCGCGCAACCGACCTGGGATGACACGCACAAAGTGCCGCGGTCGTCTTCCGGAATGAACACGGTTTCCACACCGTTGCCGGTGCCGACGTCGAGCAGCCACTTGCGGGTGCCATCACTAGACTCCTGCCCGGTCATCAGCGACGGCACGCGCACCTCGGCGCGCTCGTGCAGCTTGGCGCGCAGGCTCTTGGCGAGATCAGTCATCGCGTCGAAATCGTCTTCGGCCATCTGGTGCATCCAGCGCATCACTTGCTTGGCGCGAAACGGCTTCTCGCCCATTTCGGCAAAATGCTGGGTCAACTGGTCCAGATTGAAGTCGAGCAGGTTGGTTTTCATGCAATCCTCGAGAGGGGAAAGAGGCCGCCGCTTGCGCGGCGGCCTCCGGTCAATCAACTACAGTTCGAGATTAGCGCGAGCAGATCTCGGAAGCGGCGAAGAAGTAGGCCACTTCGATGGCAGCGTTTTCCACGCTGTCGGAGCCGTGCACGGCGTTGGCGTCGATCGAGTCGGCGAAATCGGCGCGGATGGTGCCGGCTTCAGCCTTCTTCGGATCGGTGGCGCCCATCAGCTCGCGGTTCTTCAGCACGGCGTTCTCGCCTTCCAGCGCCTGGATCATCACCGGGCCGGACACCATGAAGCTCACCAGATCGTTGAAGAACGGACGTTCTTTGTGCACGGCGTAGAAGCCTTCGGCTTCCGCGCGGGACAGCTGCTTCATCTTGGCGGCCACAACCTTCAGGCCGGCGGATTCGAAGCGGTCGTAGATTTTACCGATTACGTTTTTCGCAACGGCATCCGGCTTAACGATGGACAAGGTACGTTCGATTGCCATATAAATTCTCCCTAACGACAAGACAAGTGGCTAAACTTGAGTATTATGACGCCACTCGGGTTACCCAATTCTGACGAACCCGCTATTTTAGCAGCGTTTTCAAACACGTGCTGCACATTCCATACAGGCACCATGCGAGAACAAAATCAGCAGCAAGCGCCGCAAATCGGCCCGGACGAATCCGACCTCAACAGCAAGCTGAAAAAACGGCTATGGATTGCCGGCGGACTGGTCGCCGTCGCCGTCGCCGCCATCCCACTGATGGACGCGCTGACCAAACCCAAAGTGGAGATGAGCAGCGACGCCCCCACACCCAGCTCAGGCAAGATCGTCAAACCGGCGTCCAGCCCGGAGGCCGGCATCATCACGCCGCCCAAGATCGCCAGCGCGCCCGCGCAGCAAAGCAGCGCGCCGACAGCGGAAGCCGGCAACGGCGCCCCCGTCGCGCCAGCCGCGAATCCTCCGACCACGCCGGACCTGAGCAAAACGCCCGCCATCGCCAATCAGCAAGCGGCCAGCCGACACCCGCCCCCCCCCCACGCAACGGCGCCCAGCCAGACGCAACCCGCCAGCAAAGCCGCAAGCCTGGAACGCGAAACACCTCCGAGCAAAACGGCAAGCGCCCGCCAACCCAGCACGCCCGCGCGCAGCGAAGCAGCCGCAGCGCCCAGCATGGACAGCGCCGCCGCCCCAAAAGTTGCGCCGCCGGCAGCAACAATACCGCCAAGCCCCCCTGCCAAAGCCGAACCCGCAGGCAGCTCAGTGGGCTACCAAGTGCAGCTAGGCCTGTTCGCCAGCATGGGCAACGCCCAAAAGCTGGTGAAAGAACTGCAGAAACACGGCATTGCAGCGCACACCGTCACCCGCGTCCAGGTTGGCCCGTTCAAAAACCGGGCAGAGGCCGACGAAGCCATGAAGAAATTGCGCGAACTAGGCTACGCCCCATTGCTCGCCCCCAACGGGCAATAATAAACAAAGCCCGCTTGCGCGGGCTTTTTCACATCCAGAGAACAAATGCAAAAAGCCCTGGATTGACTCCAGGGCTTTTTTAAATTCTGGCAGGCAGTACAGGGCTCGAACCTGTGACCCTCGGAATCAAAATCCGATGCTCTACCAACTGAGCTAACTGCCAACACTATCCCGAACCGCACAGCGCCTCGAGAGAAAAGAACTATACCTTAACTGATTAATCTTAGCAAGCGCTTTATATTATCTTTTGCACGAGGCAATCAATAAACCACTCACCCGCAGAAACCAGCAAATATACAGATACCAGCGAAAGAAAAGACTCGACAGATAAATTAAACTGACGAGCCTGATTCTTTATGGTGCCGGTAATAGGAGTCGAACCTACGACCTTCGCATTACGAATGCGCTGCTCTACCAACTGAGCTATACCGGCAATCCAATCTGTTAAAAAAGCCCTGATTCTCTGAATTTGAAAATCAAGGCTTTTTTGAATTCTG